>NZ_JACVVG010000077.1:0-11338 GCF_016647875.1 Pseudomonas sp. S36
AGGAGCGAGCGCAGCTCGCGATGCGCCGCGCGGGCGGCGCTCGGTCTGCGCACCAGCACAACAACCTCGTCATGCCCTTGGTTGCCATTACGCGATCTGCGTTGACCCATACACCGACCGGTTTGCGGGGAAGGGGTGTGAGGGCTTGCAGGTGCCCGCCTTGAGGTTTCTTTCGCCTGTGAGATCGAGCGCCGCCCGCGTGGCGCATCGCGAGCTGCGCTCGCTCCTACGTTTGTTTCGGGCCAGTCACGCTTGTGGCGGGCGCGCGCGACCGCCTTGTTGGTACGGCACGATATTGCGTCATACGCCAAGGCGTTCGTGCGCAGATGGCGCGGCCTGGAACAAACGTAGAAACAAGCGCTATGGCGCCCAATGCAAACTTGCTGAATCGTTTCTTTCGCTCTATAAGCAATCCACAACATCAAGAAAGGCCACCCCCATGTCCCCCTTGAAACTGATCGTCGCGCTCACCACCCTGTCTGCCACTTCCCACGCCTTGGCCTGGGAGTACGTATTGCTCGACACCGACAAAGCTGCCCAGAACTGGCAGGTCACCAGCCAGTCGCTCGGTGTGAAAACCGACAAGCCCTTCAGCGTTACCCTGCGCACCCTGCACGGAGGCCGGCAGGAGGGCGTGAGCATCGTGGATATCGACAATGGCACCCTGAAACTCTCGGTAGTCCCCACCCGTGGCATGAACATCCTCAAGGCCTCGGTCGGCCCGGTGCGCATGGGCTGGGACTCGCCGGTTACCGAGGTGGTGAACCCGTCCTTCATCGAACTCAATGGCCGCAACGGCCTGGGCTGGCTGGAAGGCTTCAACGAACTGGTCACCCGCTGCGGCTATGAATGGGTGGGCCACCCCGGCGTCGACAACGGTGAGTTGCTGACCCTGCATGGCCGTGCTGCCAACATCCCGGCCAGCAAGGTCACCCTGCACATCGACGAGAAACCGCCGTACGCCATCACCTTGCGTGGCGAACTGAAGGAGCAGGCGTTCAAGAAGGTGGACTTTGCCGTGGCTACCGAGGTAGTCACCGAACCGGGCAGCGTGGCGTTTGCCATCAACGACACCCTTACCAACCAGGGCGATTACCCCAAGGAATACCAGGCGCTGTACCACAGCAACTTCAGCACCCCGTTTCTGGAGCAGGGGGCGCGTTTCGCCGCCCCGGTTAAGCAGGTGTCACCGTTCAATGACAAGGCCAAGGGCGACCTGCCTGACTGGCAAACCTACCGCGCGCCCACCAAGGACTACGATGAAACGGTCTACAACGTGGTGCCGTATGCCGATGCCAAGGGCGATACCCTGACCGTGTTGCACAACAAGGCAGGCAGCCTGGGCGTTGCGGTGGGCTTCAACACCCGCACGCTGCCGGTGTTCTCGCTGTGGAAGAACACCGACACCCAAGGCCAGGGCTATGTCACCGGCCTGGAGCCTGGGACGAGTTTTTCCTACAACCGTCGTTACCAGCGGCCTCTGAATCTGGTCCCGACGATTGGCCCAAAAGAGCAGCGCCAGTTCCACATCCGTTACAGCCTGTTGGCGGATAAAACGGCCGTGGACAAGGCTTTGCAGCAGGTGAGCGAGATCCAGGGCGGGCGCGAAACCGAGGTGCGTCAGGTGCCATTGGTGGACCTTACCGAACAATAGGGCCCACCGTGGGTGAAATGAGGCCCGGGGCGAGCCCCGGGCCGGGGGCGTGAACATCAAACGTAGTCGGTGCCTAATGTCCCGGCGGCAGCACCTGGTACCAAGATGACCTTGCGGCAACCATCCTGTTTCTGGTCGAACATTTTGTAGCCCAAGGCTGCCTCTTCCAAGGCCAGGCGGTGGGTGACGATCAACTCAGGCTCAAGGCGGCCGGCCTCGATGTGTTCCAGCAATTCGGGAAGGTATTTGTGCACATGGGTCTGGCCCATCTTGAAGGTCAAGCCCTTGTCGAAGGCGTCCCCGAACATGAAACCGTGAATGAACCCGGCATAGACCCCCGGGACGCTGACCACGCCGCCCCGGCGTACTGCGGCGATGCACTGGCGCAAGGCCTTCCCGCTGCTGCCCTCGATTTTCAGTGCTGTCATCACCGTCTCGGCCGTGCTTCCCTTGGCTTCGAAGCCGACGGCGTCGATGACCGCGTCTACGCCACGCATGCCGGGGGTATGGCGGATGATGCTGTCAGCGGGGTCATCGTCTTCATCGAAGTTGATCGGTATCACGCCGTAGGCTTCCCGGGCGTAAGCCAGTCGGTAATCGTTGTGATCGACCATGAAGATGGTCTGGGCGCCGAGCATTCGCGCACAGGCGGCGCTAAGCAAACCCACCGGGCCAGCACCATAGATGGCGAGTGAAGAGCCCTGGCCTATGCCTGCATTGGTAACGGCCTGCCAGGCAGTCGGCAGGATATCTGACAGGAACAGTACCTTGTCGTCTGCAAGCGTCGTGGGGACCTTGAACGGCCCTGTGTTGGCTTTGGGAACCCGAACGTAATCGGCCTGGCCCCCCGGAACCCCCCCGTACAGATGGCTGAACCCGAACAAGGCAGCCCCCGGTGGGATCGCCTTCTTGTTGAGAATCGCGCCCCGGCCAGTGTTAGTGGTTTCGCAGGCCGCAAACAGGTCTTGCTGGCAGAAAAAACACCCCCCACAGGCAATGACGAAAGGAATCACAACCCTGTCGCCGATTTTCAGATCGGTGACCGCACTGCCAGTGTCCTCAACGATCCCCATGAATTCATGGCCGAAAATGTCGCCTGCCTCGGTTTGCGGAATCTTCCCCCGATAAAGGTGAAGGTCGGAACCACAGATTGCAGTGGCGGTGACTTTGAGAATGACATCGTCCGCCTCCTGGATGATGGGATCAGGTACATTATCGACCCTGACATCGTGCGCCCCGTGATACGTCAGTGCTCGCATGGGTTCAGCTCCTTCAGCGGTAGGTTTGGGTGACAAGTAGGTAGGGGAAGCCATTGCAAGTGGCTAAGTTCACCTGAATCAGTCAGGCGGTACCCAATTAGCCGTCATCTACGATGCTGAATCATCCAATCGTGCGGTTTGAGGTGCCCTGAAGCGTCATATGGACTATCCTCGCGCCTTGTAATCAATTTCTAAGCAGTGAACTGAACTATGGGTTTTGAACAACTAGCGGAGCTCCGTGACCGCCTGCGGGCAGAAAAGGAACAGGCCAAGGCCGAGCGGCCCAAGCCGGCGCCGCGCAAATCGCCCCCCCAGGCGACCCCGCGCCGCCAGGATCCCGCAGTGGAAGCCATATGGCCTTTGCAAAAGCATTTTCCATTGGCTTTCCCGGTCAACCCTGCACCCAAGGTGCCGCTCAAAGAGGGCATCTTCAAGGATGCCGAGCAACACCTGGAGCTGCTCGGCCTGACCCGTGAACAGCTCAAACTGGGTATTGCCACCTGGTGCAAAGGCACGCGCTACTGGGCGTGCATGGTGGAAAACGCCCCGCGTCTGGACTTGAACGGGCAGGCTGCGGGCAGTGTGACCGCCGCCCAGGCGCTGCACGCCAAGCAGCAAGCCGCGCGGCACTTCAACCAGGCTCGCCGCAACCGTGCAAAACCCAAAGCCGCTGCGCCTGAGCCAGCGGCTGCGGTCAGTGCAGAGCAGACGCCGGGCTGAGCAGCCGATGAGCCCGCCAAACCGGGCTCATGGAAAGCGGTCGAAGCAATACCGGCCCAGGCGAAAGCCATTACAGGTCAATGTATTGATGAGCGCGTGCTGGCGTACTCGCCGGCACGCGCTCAGCCATCCCGACCACTCAAAACATTTCCAGCGATGTGCCCAAACGTCATCCCGGGCCCCAACGTAATACCCCCGCTGGGGTAATAGCCCCCCATCACACTGCTCATATCATTGCCCACCGCAAACAGCCCCCCAATCGGCTGCCCCCGCAAGTCCAGCACCCGCGCACAATGATCCGTAGCCAGACCAGCGAAAGTCCCAAGGCTACCCGCCACCAATTTCACCGCATAAAACGGTCCCTGCTTCAGCGGCCCCAGTGACGGATTAGGCACTTGCAACGGCTCACCTTGCACACGGTTGTGCCTTGACCCCCCACGACCAAACTCAGGGTCCTCACCTTCCACAGCATGCCGGTTGAACGCCGCCACCGTTTGCTGCAATTGCGCCCCATCGATCCCGCACTGGCGGCCTAGTTCCGCCAGCGTTCCCGCACAGTGCAAATACCCCCGCCTGCGATAAAAACCTGTCGAAAACGGAAACGGCTTCGCCCAGCCGATCCCGTAACGCCGTTGCGCGCGGTGATCACAGATCAGCCACGCCTGCGCCGGCTCGCCCACCGGCGTGGCCGCGAACAGTGCGTTCATGAAGTCGTGGTAGCAATCCGCTTCGTTGACGAACCGGCGCCCGTCACGGCGTACCGCAATGAACCCCGGTTTGGCACGGTCGACCAGGTGCGGGAAGTGACTGAAGCGCCCGTCGGCCTCCGGCACCCGCGACACCGGCGCCCAAGCGCCGGCATGGGCCAGCCCGGCATCGACTACGCCACCTGCCCGTTCACCCAGGCGCAAACCATCGCCGGTGTTGGTGCTGGGCGCCGCTGAATAGTGCTCGCGACCATCAGGAGCATGGGGCATCAGCTGGGCAATGCGCTCGCTATCGTGAGGGAAACCACCGCAGGCCAGCACCACGCCCCTCCCGGCACGGATCACCTGGCCATCGGCGAACTGCGCGCCATCCACACGGCCTTGACCCAATAGCTTAATAGCCGCCTTGTCCGTCAGTAGCGTCACGCCCAGGTCCAGGGCACTGCGCAGCAGCCGCGCCACCAGGGCATTGCCATTGACCAACTGCGTCCCCCGACGATGAATCACCAGGTCGTGTGCGTGGCGCAGCAGCCGTTTGCCCACGTACCAGGCTGCCTTGGGGGAGCGGGTGGCGTTGAAGAACGCAGCCATGTCGGCACCCCCGGCGATGCCCATGCCGGCGAGGCTGACAATGCCCAACGGGGGGCGCAGCTTGGCCAGCCATGGGCCCAGCAGGCGCCCGTCGTAAGGTAGCGCACACAGCGAGCGCCCACCGGCGGCACTGCCAGGCCCCTCGTGCATATCCGGCACGTGGTTGCCGGACTGGAAGCGCACCGCTGTATGCTGCTGGAAAAACGCCACCATTTGCGGCCCGTGCTGCAGAAACGCCTGCTGGCGCGGGTCCAGTGTTGCACGGTGGGTCTGTGCGCACAGGTAGCGCTGCGGGTCAGCTTCCGGCTCGACCAGGCCTGCCGCGATGGCCAGCGGATTGCGCGGTACCCACAGCCAGCCACCCGACCAGGCGCTGGTACCGCCCAGTTGGCTGGCTTTATCCGCCACGATCACCCGCAGGCCGTGATGGGCCGCCGTTACCGCAGCAGCCAGGCCGGCAGCCCCGGAGCCGATCACCAGAACGTCACACTCAAGCGCTTGCATGTCGAATCAGCCCCAAGGTCAAAGAACGTGCGTGAGTTACTGCAAGGGCGAAAAGCCAGTAGGGCGCAGCAGCCGTGACTGCAGGTTCAACACCGCCCCCAGCTCGCGATTGCGCTTGGAAAACGCCGCCCAGCGTGGGTCGGCTGCCATGGCCGCACGCCGGGCCATGCGATCGTCCAGGCTGGCGTAACCCCACAGGTGCACAACCTGGTTCACTTCACCGAATTCGCTGGTGAAGAACCCCACCAGGTTGCCCAGATGCTCACGTTGCACGGCTAGCGCATGGCTTTGATACAGCGCCAGCCAGTCGGCCATTTTCAGGGGGTCGAGGGTGTAGGTTCTCATTTCGTAGTACATGCGGTGTGCTCCTTGAGAATTGACGGCGCTTGCAGGCGCGCTGTGATGTGGTTGGCCGCAAGCCAGCCAAACGTGAGGGCAGGGCCCAGGGTGATACCGGGACCCGGATAGGTGCCCTTCATCATCGAATTCATGTCGTTGCCAACGGCGTACAGCCCGGTGATGGGTTGGCCGCTCTCATCCAGTACATTGGCGTTGGCGTCCGTCACCAGGCCGCACGCCGAGCCCAGGTCACCGGTGTGCAGCTGTATGGCGTAATAGGGGGCAGTCTGCAGCGGCGCCAGGCAGGGGTTGGGCCGGTGCTGCGGGTCGCCCATGTAGCGGTTGTAGGCATTGGCGCCTTTGCCAAAGACGGGATCGAGGCCGGCCTGGGCGTCGGCATTGAAGGCCTGCAAGGTGTGCGCGAGGCCTTGCACATCGACGCCGATCGCTTGGGCCAATGCTTCGGGGGTGTCGGCACGGTACAGGTAGCCTGCGTCGATCAGTGCCTGGTTGTTTACCGGTTTTGGTCGCGCGAGCCCCAGGCCATAGCGGTTCAGGGCCTGGGCATCACATATTAGCCAGCAACTGGCCATGCCCTTGGCGAAGAGGGTTTCTACGAAGTGGTGGTAGGAGTCTGCTTCGTTGACGAAACGCCGCCCGCTGTTGTCGACGGCAATGACCCCCGGTTTGGCCCGGTCCGTGACCAGGTGCGGGAAGCGCTCGTACTGGCCATCGCTGTGACGAACCTGAGAAACCGGTGCCCAGAAGAAGTTGGCTGCAAGGCCCCGGCCCACTGCAGCCTGTACCGCACGGGCCAGGCGCAGGGCCGCACCGTCGTTGCTGGCGGGTGACATCGTCAAGTGCGTCCCGGGCAGATCTGGCCGGTAGCTGGCTGCCAGCCGGCTTGCCGCAAAGCCTCCCATCGCGCAGACCACGCCGCCTTTTGCCAGCAACCGATGCCGGTGCCCGCCGCGTCTTACCACCACACCCGTGACTGCACCGTGTTCGACGATCAGTTCCTCTGCTTCGCTGCGCAGCCAAAGTTGCACGCCCTTGGCGAAAGCGCTGGTGGCCAGGCGGGCGATCATCGCATTGCCCGTGGTCAGCCGCGTGCCTCGGGGATGACGCAGGCGGTCTACCCCGTAGCGCGCCAAGAGCCGCAGGCAGTGCCACAGCGACCTGGGCGAGCGGCGCACACTCAGAAAATGCTGGATGTCTACGCGGTTCACCATCATGCCGCCGAACAGCAGCATGCCGGGCGGGGGCATTTGCAGGTCCTTGAGGCGAGCGCCCAGCCGCCTACCGTCATACTCGACCATTTCCAGGGCCCGACCGCACTCGGTGGCCCCAGGGGCGTCCGGGTAGTAGTCCGGGGAATGAGGGCGTAGCGCATAGCGCAGTTCGGTGTGGTGTTCCAGCCAGCGCAGCGCCTGGTGGCCATGCTCGATAAAGGCATCGACCAATGTCGAGTCGTAACCGTCACCGATCACGTGCTTGAGGTAAGTGCGCATGGCCTCTTCAGAGTCCTTTACCTTGGCTGCTCGCGCCTGGTCAGTGCCATACAGCCACACCGCCCCACCAGAAATGGCCGAGGTGCCACCAAATTGCGCGGCTTTCTCCACCATCACCACGTTCAGGCCCTGGCTGGCAGCCGTTACGGCGCTGGCAAACGCGGCGGCGCCGCTGCCCAGTACGATCACATCAACGGGATGCTGATCGGGTTCGAGCGTGTTCATGGGCTTAGATCTCCAGCGGGGTGACGCCCATGAAGGCGCCCAGGTGGCCGAGTTGGGCGAACGCCATCTGCGCGCCGGTCTGGATACGGCAACCCGCCAACCGCGCACGCGCCAGCCAGGGTGTGATCTCGGGCGAGGTGACCACGTCGGCCACCAGCGTATGGGGTTGCAAGGTGGCCACCAGCGCAGCGGGCAGGGGCAGTTGGGCGTCGTCGCCCATGCCCACGGGTGAGGCATTGACGACCAGGTCAAATGCACCCAGGTCGTCCACCTGGGTGTCGATCTCGAGTTCTGCAAACGTGTGGCCGAGCAGCTCGCACAGTGCCGCGCAGCGTGCGCTGCTGGGGTCGGTAAGGCTGAGCCTGGCGATGCCGGCTTCACCCAAGGCGTAGGCGATGGCGCTGCCGACCCCACCGCAACCGACCACCAGGGCGCGCCGGCCGCTTGCTGTAAAGCCATGCTTGAGGGCAGCGCCAAGGAAGCCCGCGCCATCCACGTTGTCGCCCAACAGCCGGCCATCAGGCTCACGGCGGATCACATTGACCGAGCCCAGCGCAGCGGCGCGCACGCTCAGGCTGTCCACACAGGTTGCCATGGCCTGCTTGTAAGGGACCGTGACCACGCAGCCACGCAGGTTTTGCCAGCCCCGCAGGGTTGTGGCGAAGCTATCCAGCGCCTGGGCGTGCAAGTCGATGGGCAGCATCGCCACAGCGCGGTTGTTGTTGACGAACCAGGTGTTGAAGTTTTCCGGTGATTTCACCTGGGCAATGGGTGAGCCGACGATGGCAACCAGTTCAAAAGCACCACGGATCATCGCGGCCTCCTTGTTGATGTTGTTGTGGAGGCAAGGGTGTGGCAGGCACCCTCGGCGATCAATGCCGCACGGCTTTTGATTCTGCGATTATCGCAATGTGAGCGCGTTTATCGCATGATTGGGACTATTTCGATCCGTTGAGCGTGATCCCTATGAGCACCCCTGACATCCACCCCCGTGACCTGATTGCCGGCCTGCAGAAGGGCCTGGCCTTGATGCAGTTGTTCAGCGCCGACCATCCTCGCCTCAGCGTCGCCCACGCAGCCCGCTTGTCGGGGCTGACGCCGAGTGCTACGCGACGGTTCCTGTTGACCTTGGTGCATGAAGGGTTCGCTGAAACCGACAACCGTGAGTACTGGCTGACGCCCAAAGCCCTACGCATCGGCCAGGCCTATGTGGACTCAGCCCAGTTACCGCGCATGCTGCGGCCCATCGTCGAGCAGGTCGCCCGGCAAACGCAGGAGCATGTGTCGGTAGGCACCCGCGATGGCGACGAAATCATCCATCTGGTGCGCAGCCGCTACAGCCACGTTGCATCGCTGTCTATTCGTCCCGGCTCGCGGGTGCCCATTCACTGCACGGCAGGCGGGCGTGTCTGGTTGGCCTGGCAGGACGATGCAGCGCGAGACGCCTACTTGCTGCGCAACCCGTTGCAGGCGCTGACGCCCTACACGCAGACCGACCGGGCGCAGTGGCTGGCGCAATTGCAGCAGGTCAGGCACCAAGGCTTTTGCGTGGTCGATCAGGAATATGAAGTGGGCATGCGGGTAGTGGGCGTGCCGCTGCTGGACAGGGCCGGCCAGTTGAAGGCTACCCTCACTCTCACGACCCATGTCTCACGCTCCAGCGTTGACGAGATTCGCATGCGTTACCTGGCACCCTTGTTCGAAGCCCAGGCGCTGCTGCGGCCGGTGCTGGGTTAGCGCACCGGCCGTTGCGGTTAGTCAAGTACCTGGGCCACGCCCTGGTCCTCGCCCAGAAACCCGCCACTCTGGTGCTGCCACAAGCGCGCGTAGGTGCCATTTTTGGCCAGCAACTGCGCGTGGGTGCCTTGCTCGATGATGCGCCCGTCGTCCATCACGATCAGCCGGTCCATGGCCGCGATGGTCGACAGCCGGTGGGCGATGGCGATCACGGTCTTGCCTTCCATCATTTCGTCCAGGCTCTCCTGGATTGCCACCTCCACCTCCGAGTCCAGCGCGCTGGTGGCCTCGTCGAGCAGCAGAATAGGCGCGTTCTTCAACATGACCCGGGCAATGGCGATGCGTTGGCGCTGGCCGCCGGACAGCTTGATGCCGCGTTCGCCCACCAGGGTGTCATAGCCGCTGTGCCCCTGGCGGTCGCTGAGCTGGCTGATGAAACCGTCGGCCTGGGCGTTCGCGGCGGCAGCGCGGATCTGCGCATCAGTGGCGTCCGGGCGGCCATAGGCGATGTTGTCACGGATGGAGCGGTGCAGCAGCGAGGTGTCCTGGGTAACCATGCCGATGGCGCTGCGCAGGCTGTCCTGGGTGACCTTCGCCACATTCTGCCCATCGATGCGGATCTCGCCGCTGTCCACATCGTAGAAGCGCAGCAGCAGGTTGATGAGCGTGGACTTGCCGGCCCCGGAACGGCCCACCAGGCCGACCTTTTCGCCAGGCTTGATCTGCAGGCTGAGGTCGGTCAGCACCTGGCGCTCGCCGTTGTAGTTGAAGCTGACCTTGTCGAACGTGACGGCGCCACCGCGGGTGACCAGTTCGCCTGCGCCGGGTGCGTCCTGCACCTTGGGGCCGCGGGTGAGGGTGGCCATGCCATCCTGCACCGTGCCGATGTTCTCGAAAAGCGAGGTCATCTGCCACATGATCCAGTGAGACATGCCGTTGATTCGCAACGCCATGGCGGTAATGGCCGCGACGGCGCCAGTGCCTACCTGGCCCTGGTGCCACAGCCACAATGCGTAGCCGCCGGCGCCAAAAATCAGCCCCACCACCAGTGCCTGGTTGACGATCTCGAACTGGCTCACCAGGCGCATCTGGCGGAAACCGGTCTGTTTGAAATCCTCCATGGCAGCACGGGCGAAATGCGCCTCGCGCTTGGAGTGGGAGAACAGCTTGACGGTGGTGATGTTGGTGTAGGCGTCCGATACCCGCCCGGTCATGGACGAGCGGGCATTGGCCTGCTCTTGGCCGACCTTGCCCAGGCGTGGCACGAAATACAGCATCGCCAGCCCGAACAATGCCACCCAGGCGATGAAGGGCAGCATCAGCTTCAGGTCGAAGCCCCCGGCCAGGGCGATGATGGCGATGAAGTACACGCCGATGCCAGGCAGAATCTCGATTACGGTAAACAGCACTTCGCGCACGGACAGTGCGGTCTGCATCACCTTGGTGGTGACCCGCCCCGAGAACTCGTCAGAAAAGAACGACAGGCTCTGGCGAAGCATCAGCCGGTGGAAGTCCCAGCGCAGGCGTAGCGGCAGGTTGATGGCCAACACCTGGTGCTGGACCATGGTACGCAGGGCTACCAGCACGATGCTGATCACCAGCACGCTGCCGATGCCCCACAGCACCTGGCTTTCCTGGGGGCCAGTGGTATCACCGGCCTTCCAGGCCGACAACAGGTCGACCACCTGGCCCAGGAACGAGAACAACCAGGCTTCGTAGATCGACACGCCAGCGCTCAGCAGCGCCAGTGCCAGGATGTAGCCGCGGGCGCCGCGGGTGCAGGCCCACATGAAGCGCAACAAGCCCATCGGTGGTGGCGGTGCTTCGTCGGGAGGAAAGGGGTCGAGCCGGCGCTCAAACATACGCAGCATGCAGTGTCTCCGGAAATCAGGGTTCGCTTGGCGGGCCACCATACAGCAGTTGGGCCGGTTCGCCTTCAGATAGACAGGCGTGAGGGCGATCCGATCCAATCTTCGGCGGCCGATGCAGACCGCGTGATGGCAACCAAGGGCATGACGTGATTGTTGTGGTGGCTCGCAGATCGAGCGCCGCCCGCGCGGCGCATCGAGAGCTGCGCTCGCTCCTACGTTT
>NZ_JACVVG010000078.1:0-11307 GCF_016647875.1 Pseudomonas sp. S36
GCGCGGCGCATCGCGAGCTGCGCTCGCTCCTACGTTTGTTTCGGGCCAATGTTGCTTGTTGCGTCGGCAGCTTCATGGGCGCTGGCACTTCAACCTCGCTGCCTATAAGATGCGATGCATTCTCATTCACCTCTGGTTTCGCCCGTGTCTCTATCCGATACCCGCAAGCTGGGTTTCTTTTTCAGTGACCACCATCGCTGGCTGTTGCAGCACGTTCGGCGCCAGTTGAGCAACCGCCCGGATGCCGAGGACACGGCGGCCGAAACCTTCTGCCAGATCATCGCCGCCCGGGTGGACCCGGCGACCATCGAGCAGCCGCGTGCCTACCTGGCCACCATCGCCCGCCGGCTGATCTTCGACCGCCACCGGCGGCGCCGCCTGGAGCAAGCCTACCTGGAGCGCCTGATGCTGCTGCCAGAGGCGCTGGCGCCCTCGCCAGAAGAAACCCACCTGTTGCTCGAGGCGCTGCACGCCATCGACCACAGCCTGGCCGGGCTGCCTTTGGTGGTAAAAAAAGCCTTTTTGCTGAGCCAGCTGGATGGGCTGCCCTATGCCGAGATCAGCCGTCGGCTGGGGGTGTCCGAGCGCACGGTCGGGCGGTACATGACCCAGGCGTTGCGCCAGTGCTACCTCAGCGGCGCACAGCCATGAGCCGCACCGCCCTTGGCCCGGCCGCCGAGCAGGCCATCGCCTGGATGGTGCGGCTGCGCTCGGGCCGCGACGAAGCCCGCCAGCAGGCCCAGTTCCGCCAGTGGCTGGCTCAGGACCCCGCCAATGCCCAGGCCTGGGAACAGTTGCAGCGGGGCATGGGCCAGCACTACGAGGTGGCGCGGCAGGCGCCCGATGCCCTGCGTGATACCCTGCTGCAGCCGTCGATTGGCCGGCGTGAGGTGTTGCGCGGTATCGGCGGGTTGGGCGTAGTGGGTGGGGCTCTGTGGCTGGGGGTACGCAGTGAAGGTGGCCGGGTGTTGATCGCCGACCTGCGCACGGATACCGGCGAACGCCGTACCCTCATGCTGCCCGATGGCAGCCGGCTGAGCCTGAACGCAGGCACGGCCGTGGATGTGCAGTTCACGGCCGGGCAGCGCCTGTTGCGCCTCTATCGCGGCGCATTGGTCATACAGGTGGCGCCCGATGTTTCAAGGCCCTTCATCGTGCGCAGTGAGCAGGGTGATGCGCGCGCACTGGGTACGCGTTTTCTGGTCGAGCAGCAGGCTGATGCCACCCGTGTGGTGGTGCTGGAGCATGCCGTGCGGGCATCGCTGCCAGGGGGTGCCTGGCTCGACCTTGCGGCAGGGCAGGCGGCCTTGCTCACCACCAAGCGCATCGAGCCCCTGCAGGGCAGCCAGGCCTACCGCGCCGATTGGCTTGAGGGCCACCTCAGTGTGCTGGACGAGCCGCTGGACGCTGTCGTCGACGCCCTTCGCCCGTATCGCCCGGGTGTGATCCGCGTCAGCCCGCAGGTACGTCAGCTGCGCGTGCAGGGCGTATTTCCGCTGGATGACAGTGAGCGAACACTGGCGGCTCTGGAGGAAACCATGCCTATCCGGGTGAGACGTTTCGGCGGGTGGGTGACGGTGATCGAAGCGCGGTGAACACGCAGGCACAAAACCTTGCCCCTGCTCGAATGAAAATTTTTATGATTCGTGTCCGCTTTTTGGGTTTCGTCCCACCTCCCTCCTGACAACAGCAAAAATTCAGGAGTCTTCACGTGTTCAAACCCTGGCCCCTTGCCCTCGCCATCACCCTGGCCACCGCGCCCGCGGCCCACGTGTGGGCGCAAGGTTCTGTGCAACAGCAGCAGCGCTTCGATCTACCGGCCGCCAGCCTGGCGCAAACCCTCAATGCCATCGCCCGCCAGGGCGGACAGGTGATGTCCCTGGACCCGGCGCTGGTCGCCGGCAAGCAGGCGCCGGCCATACAGGGCCAGATGAGCCCGTTGCAGGCCGTGCAGCAGGCGCTTGCCGGCAGCGGCCTGCAGGCCATCGTGACCGGCAGCGGCACCTTCAGCGTGGTGCCTGCGGTGGACGCGGAAGGCGCACTGGAACTCGGCGCCACCAACATCAACAGCCAGGGCCTGGGGGAGACCACCGAGTTCACAAATTCCTACAGCACTGGCGCCGTGACCATCGGCAAAACCCCGCAGACGCTGCGTGAGACGCCGCAGTCCGTGACTGTGGTGACACGCAAGCTGATGGATGACAAGAACCTGGTGTCCCTTGACCAGGTGATGGCCCAGACCACCGGCATCACCCGGGCCAACCGGGGCTACGGGAACCACCATTTCAGCTCCCGAGGCCTTGACCTGACCGACGACAGCTACATGGTCGACGGCGTGGCCGGTCAGGCATACGCCTACACCGGGTGGATGATCCCGGACATGGCGGTGTTCGACAGGGTAGAGGTGCTGCGCGGTGCTGCCGGGCTGCTGGTTGGCGCGGGTAACCCGGGCGGCGCGGTCAACCTGGTGCGCAAACGCCCTACTGCCGACCCACGTTTTACGGTCATCACCCGGGCGGGGTCGTGGGACAACTACCGCCTGGACCTGGACGCCAGCGGCAAGCTGAACCCTGAGGGCACCCTGCGTGGCCGCATGGTCGCCTCCTACGAGGACCGTGGTTACTTCACCGACGTGACCAAGTCCAAGCGCCCGTTGCTGTATGGAATCGTCGAAGGCGACCTGAGCGACGCCACCACCGTTGCGCTGGGCTTGCGTCGGCAAACCTCGCGCATCGATGGCTACAGCGTGCTGGGCCTGCCGAACAACCCGGATGCCAGCAACCCGCACCTCAAGCGCTCGACGTTCCTGGGGCAGGACTGGGCCACCCTGCAGAGCCGCACCGATGAAGTGTTCGCCGACCTCAACCACCGTTTCAATGACAACTGGACCGGCAAGCTGGCGCTCTCCCATTCCGAAAGCAGCTACAACCGCAGCGCCATCGAATGGGACGCCGAAGACACCCTGGCCTATGGCAGCCCCACCGGCCCCAAGGTAAACGACGTCAATTATCACAAGTTCGACGTCACGGCCAATGCCGTCGACGGCCATGTGGACGGCGACTTCGAGGCCTTCGGCCTGCGCCATCAACTGTCGCTGGGGGCCAACTGGTCCAGGCGCAACATGAACGATAAAGAGGTCTCCCAGGCACTGGACAGCCCCATCCCGCTGAACGTCTACCGGCCTGATCACAATAACGTGCCAGAGCTGGCACGCCAGGGGTGGGATTACAAGCAGGACACCTTCGATACGCGCTATGGCACCTACCTTAACGCCCGCCTGCACATGACCGAAGACCTGAGCCTGGTACTGGGTGGGCGGCTGAGCTGGTACAAGACCGAGACCTCCAGCGAAGACTCGAAAAGCACCAATGAACAGAAGCACGAGTTCACGCCCTTCGTGGGTGCTATCTACGACCTGAACGACAAATGGTCGCTGTATGCCAGCTATGCGGACATCTTCATGCCCCAGGCCAGCTCCCGTACCGTCGACGGCAAGATGCTGGACCCGTCCGTGGGCTCCAACTACGAGACTGGCATCAAGGGCGAGCTGCTCGACAAACGCCTGAACGTGTCTTTTGCAGTGTTCTACATCGAGCAAGAGAAAGTCGCCGCACGGGACTACGCCAACGATGGCAAGTGCGCAGATGACATCGCTGGCCGCTGCTTCATCAACAGCGATGGCATCAGCCGCAGCAAAGGCTTCGAGGCCGAAGCCACGGGCGAGCTGCTGCCTGGCCTGCAGGTGGCTGCCGGTTATACCTACAACACCACGCAGTCGGAAAGCGGCGGCCCGATCTCGGGGCAAACGCCCAAGCACATGCTGCGGCTGAACACCAACTACACCTTGCCAGGGGAGTGGAGCCGCTTCAGCATCGGCGGTGGCGTGTCTGCCCAATCCCACTATTACGATCCGCCGATCGAAGTCAGCAACAGCGGCCGCGCCATTTTCGATGCCCGGGCTGCCTACAAGCTGGACCCGCACTGGACGGTGGGCGTGGACGTGGAGAACCTGCTAGACCGCAAGTACTTCGACTCTACCGGTTACTGGACTCGCGGCACTACCTACGGCACACCGCGAAGCTACATGCTGACCTTGCGAGGCGACTTCTGAACCGGTGACCTAGATGGGCACACGCGGTGCAGGCGCCCTGGAAATGAAAAAACCCTTGAGGCGCTGACCTCAAGGGTTTCAGGTGTTGCACCGGGCGTGCTTACACGTTGAAGCGGAAGTGCATCACGTCGCCGTCTTTGACGATGTAGTCCTTGCCTTCCAGGCGCCATTTACCGGCTTCCTTGGCACCGCTTTCACCTTTGAACTGGATGAAGTCGTCGTAGGCAACCACTTCGGCGCGGATGAAGCCCTTTTCGAAGTCGGTGTGGATCACGCCAGCAGCCTGGGGGGCAGTAGCGCCGACGCGAACGGTCCAGGCACGCACTTCCTGCACACCGGCAGTGAAGTAGGTTTGCAGGTTCAGCAGCTCGTAGCCGGCGCGGATCACGCGGTTCAGGCCAGGCTCTTCCAGGCCCAGGGCCTCCAGGAACATGTCCTTTTCTTCGCCGTCGTCCAGCTCAGCGATTTCAGCTTCGATCTTGTTGCACACCGGCACCACGACCGCGCCTTCTTCTTCGGCGATGGCGCGCACCACGTCCAGGTGCGGGTTGTTGTCGAAGCCGTCTTCAGCCACGTTGGCGATGTACATCACCGGCTTGCTGGTGAGCAGGTGGAAGCCACGGATAACGGCTTTGTCCTCGGCGCTCATGTTCTTCATCAGGCTGCGCGCAGGCTTGCCTTCGGTGAAGTGCGGGATCAATTGCTCAAGGATGGCCTTTTGCGCCAGGGCTTCCTTGTCGCCGCCCTTGGCATTGCGGGCCACTTTCTGCAGCTGTTTCTCGCAGCTGTCCAGGTCGGCGAAGATCAGTTCGAGGTCAATGATCTCGATGTCACGCTTGGGGTCGACGCTGTTGGAGACGTGAATCACGTTTTCGTCTTCGAAGCAGCGCACCACGTGAGCAATGGCGTCGGTTTCGCGGATGTTGGCCAGGAACTTGTTGCCCAGGCCTTCACCTTTGGAAGCGCCGGCAACCAGGCCCGCGATGTCGACGAACTCCATGGTGGTCGGCAGGATGCGGTTGGGCTTGACGATTTCCGCCAGTGCATTCAGGCGCGCATCGGGCATCGGCACGATGCCGCTGTTCGGCTCGATGGTGCAGAAGGGGAAGTTCTCCGCCGCGATGCCAGACTTGGTCAGGGCGTTGAACAGGGTGGACTTGCCGACGTTGGGCAGGCCGACGATGCCGCAATTGAAACCCATGGGTATTCCCCTCTCTAAAGGAAATCAGGCCTTCTGGCTGTGCAGCTCGCGCATGGCCTTGGCGAAGTCGCCGGCCAGCACTTCCGGCAGCACGCCGAGGGCAAAATCGATGCTGGCGTCGAGCTTCTCCTGCTCGGCGCGCGGCGCGCGGCCCAGGACGAAGTTGGAGACCAGTTTGGCGTCACCCGGGTGGCCGATGCCAAGCCGCAGGCGGTGGAAGTCGTTCTGGTTGCCGAGCTGCGCGATGATGTCGCGCAGGCCGTTATGCCCGCCATGGCCACCGCCGCGCTTGAGCTTGGCAACGCCGGGCGGCAGGTCGAGTTCGTCATGCGCCACCAGGATGGCCTCCGGTTTGATCCGGAAGAAATTGGCCAATGCCGCCACGGACTGGCCGCTGCGGTTCATGTAGGTGGTGGGGATGAGCAGGCGAACATCGTTGCCCTGATGGCTGAACTTAGCCGTCAGGCCGAAATATTTTTTGTCAGCGGCGAGCGAAACACGCTGGGCGCTGGCAATGCGTTCTACGAAAAGAGCCCCTGCGTTATGCCGGGTCTGTTCGTATTCGGGGCCGGGGTTACCCAGGCCGACGATCAACTGGATGGCGGTCACGTCAGGGGCTCTTCCTTGGGGTTGTTGGGTTACAGGGCGCGCGGCACTGTAACCCGATCAACACCGGCGTGCGAGTGGATTACTCGGCAGCGCCTTCTTCTTCAGCTTCAGCGGAAACGCGCGGGGCGTGAACGTTGGCAACTGCTTTGTCATCACCGTGGGCCAGAGCAACGAACTCTACGCCTTTCGGAGCTTTCAGGTCCGACAGGTGGATGATGGTGCCGATTTCGGCGTTGGCCAGGTCCACTTCGATGAACTCAGGCAGGTCCTTCGCTTCGCAGGAAACTTCCAGCTCGGACTCAACGTGCGAAACTTCGCCGCCTTTCTTGACCGGGGCTTCTTCGTTGATGAAGTGAACCGGTACTTTGGCGGTCAGTTTCTGACCAGCCACAACGCGGATGAAGTCGGCGTGCATGATGAACTGCTTGGCCGGGTGGCGCTGCATGGCCTTGATGATGACGTTTTGCTTGGTGCCATCAACGTTCAGTTCGATAACGTGGCTGAAGGCAGCTTCGTTTTCGAACAGTTTGGCGATTTCCTTGGCCACGATGGTCAGGGATTGAGCTTCTTTACCACCACCGTAAACAACGGCTGGGATGCTGGCGGAGTGACGCAGGCGGCGGCTCGCACCTTTCCCCAGGTCAGTACGCGCTTGGGCGTTCAGAGTGAAATCAGTCATTTTGTTTCTCCAAAATAGCCCCCCGAGGGCGTTTGCGACCAGCGCCAACGGGGATGGCAAAAAAGCCCCGCCCCAGCAACGGTGCTGGGGCGGGGCGCTTTTCGTCAGCGTGCGTTCCGCTTAGCGGAACATTGCGCTGATCGATTCTTCGTTGCTGATGCGGCGTACCGCTTCAGCCACAACCGGTGCGATATCCAGCTGACGGATACGGTCACAGGCCTGAGCAGCGGCGGACAGCGGAACGGTGTTGGTCACCACCAGCTCGTCCAGTACCGACTTCTCGATGTTCTCGATCGCACGGCCCGACAGGACAGGGTGCGTGCAGTAGGCGTAAACCTTGGCAGCACCGTGTTCTTTCAGGGCTTTGGCCGCGTGGCACAGGGTGCCGGCGGTGTCGACCATGTCGTCTACCAGGATGCAGGTGCGCCCTTCGACGTCGCCGATGATGTGCATCACTTCGGAGTGATTGGCCTTTTCACGGCGTTTATCGATGATACCCAGATCGACACCCAGGGACTTGGCGACGGCACGTGCGCGCACGACACCACCGATGTCCGGGGAAACGATCATCAGGTTCTCGAAACGCTGGTCTTCGATATCATCGACCAGTACGGGCGAGCCGTAGATGTTGTCGACCGGGATATCGAAGAAACCCTGGATCTGGTCAGCGTGCAGGTCGACGGTGAGTACACGGTCGATACCCACGACAGTGAGCATGTCAGCGACGACTTTGGCGCTGATGGCTACACGTGCCGAACGCGGACGGCGGTCCTGGCGGGCGTATCCGAAGTAGGGAATCACGGCGGTGATTCGGGAGGCTGAGGAGCGGCGGAAGGCGTCGGCCATCACTACCAGTTCCATCAGGTTATCGTTGGTCGGTGCGCAGGTCGGCTGAATAATGAAAACGTCTTTACCGCGGACATTTTCATTGATCTCAGTGCTGATCTCGCCGTCGGAGAATTTACCGACAGAGACGTCACCGAGAGGGATATGCAGCTGACGTACCACACGTCGAGCCAGATCGGGGTTGGCGTTCCCCGTAAAGACCATCATCTTGGACACGCGCAGTACCTGAAGGCTGAGGGTATACCTGGATGAGTATAAGGAAAATGGCAGGGGCGGCTGGATTCGAACCAACGCATGGCAGGATCAAAACCTGCTGCCTTACCGCTTGGCGACGCCCCTGTATCTGTTGCTGCGAACGCTTATGCGCTCGACTTCTTGACCAGACTTTGCAGCTTGCGATGCAACATCGAAATATTGCTTCCTTTCGCCACAAACCCTGTTTGGGTCGCTGAAAGAAGGGCCAGAACTTTATCAGCTTCGGCTTTGCTTGGGAAGGCCCCAAACACACAACTTCCAGTGCCGGTAAGTCGAGCCTCTGTGAATTTGCCCAGTGAATTCAGCGCGTTGCGAACTTCCGGGTAATTCTGCTCTACCACCGGTTGGCAGTCATTTCGACTGTTTCCCTCGGGAACGGGGCGCATCTTAAGGGGGAGAGAATCACGTGTCAACTGTGGATGCGAAAAAATTTCTGCTGTGCTGACAGACACTTGCGGCACAAGCACGACGTACCAGGGCTGCTCCGGGTCGACCGGGGTCAGTTGCTCGCCCACGCCTTGGGCGAACGCTGCATGGCCGCGTACGAACACCGGCACGTCGGCGCCCAGCGAGAGGCCCAGGGCAGCCAGGCGGTCTTCGCTCCAGCCCAGTTGCCACAGGTGGGCAAGGCCCAGCAGGGTGGTGGCGGCATCCGAACTGCCGCCCCCGATGCCGCCACCCATGGGCAGCACCTTGTTCAGCCAGATGTCGGCGCCCAGCGCGGTGCCTGACTGTGCCTGCAACTGGCGGGCGGCACGCACGATGAGGTTGCTGTCGTGCGGTACCGATGCGATGTCTGTGTGCAGGCGGATAATGCCGTCGTCACGCAGGGCAAAGCTCAGCTCATCGCCGTGCTCCAGGAACTGGAACACGGTTTCAAGCACGTGGTAGCCATCATCGCGGCGGCCAATGATGTGCAGCCACAGGTTGAGCTTGGCCGGGGCAGGCAGGGTCAGCGTGGGCATGAACTCAGTGCCCCAGCTGGCGCGGTTGCCAGTCCTTGACCACCAGGGTCACGTCCAGGTCCTTGCCGTGCAGCTTCAGGCGTTCAGGCAGCCAGTAGCCGTTCTGTTCGGCGTAGCTCAGGTACTCGACCTGCCAGCCGTCCTGCTCCAGGCCGGCCAGGCGGCTGTCGCCGTCCAGGGTGAGCTTGCTCTTGCTGTCGGGGGCGGGCAGCCCGCGCACCCACCACACCAGGTGCGATACCGGCAGTTTCCAGCCCAGCTGCTCTTCCAGCAGGGCTTCGGGGCTGGTGGCTTCATAGCGGCCCTGGTTGGCCACTTCGAGCACCACGCCGCCCGGGCGACCGGTCAGGCGTGCGGCGCCGCGGCCCAATGGGCCGGCCAGGCGAATGTCGTAGTAGTCCTGACGCTGCAGCCAGAACAGGGTGCCGCTCCCGGAGTCGCGTGGGGCGCGGATGCCTACCTTGCCATTGATCTGCCAGCCGTCGAGCTGGGTCAGCTGTTCTTTATGGGCCCGCCATTGTTGCGGGTCGCCTTGGCCCTGCAAGGCCTCGCGGCTACCGAAACCGGCGCAGCCTGCCAGCAGGGCGATGAGGGAGAAAGTAATGAAATGGCGCAATAGCATGGTCTAGAGAGTCTCGGATCCGGTCAGGCGCAAAAGGGTCTTGCGCAGAATGGGGCTGTCGGCCTGGGCTTCGAAGCCCTTGGCCCACACCTGGCGGGCCTCGCGGCGTTTGCCATTGGCCCAGAGCACTTCACCCAGGTGGGCAGCCACTTCATGGTCGGGGAAGCTGGCAAACGCCTGGCGCAGGTAGGCTTCGGCCTGGTCCAGGTTACCCAGGCGGTAATTCACCCAGCCCAGGCTGTCGAGTACAGCGGGGTCGTCCGGGGTCAGCTGGTGGGCCTTGTCGATCAGCTGGCGGGCCTCGGCATAACGGGTGGTGCGGTCAGCCAGGGTGTAGCCCAGGGCATTCAGGGCCATGGCGTTTTCCGGCTCACGGGCAATGATGGCGCGCAGGTCCTTTTCCATCTGGGCCAGGTCGTCGCGCTTTTCTGCCAGCATGGCGCGGGTGTACAGCAGGTTGAGGTCGTCGGGGTAGCGCTGGATGGCTTGCTGCAGCACTTGGTTGGCCTGAGCGTCCTTGTTGTTGTTGCTGTAGCTTTCCGATTCGATCAGGTACAGCTGAATGGCCTGCTCGGGCTGGGCCTCGCGGGCTTCGGCCAGCAGGCGTGACGCTTCGGTGCCCCGGCCGTTGGCGATCAGGATATCGGCCTGGCGCAATTGGGCCGCCAGGTAGTCGGGGCCTGGGCCTACCAGAGCATACTCGCGCAGGGCGCCGGCAGGGTCGTGCCGCTCTTCGCGAATGCGGCCCAGGTTCAGGTGCGCCGCATCGGTGTTGCTGTCGCGCTCGACCAGTTCCTGCAGGTAACTCTCGGCCTCGTCCCAGTCTTTGTTCTCGAGGCAGACCAGGGCCAGGGAATAGCGCAGCTCGTCGTCCTCGGGGTACTGCTGGACCAGGCTGAGGAATTCACCCTTGGCGTCGGCGATGCGGTCCTGCTCCACCAGGGTGCGGGCATAGGTCAGGCGCAGGCGCTTGTCATCAGGGTTGTCGCGGATGGCCTTGCGCAGCAACGGCAGGGCCTCGGGGCCACGGTCCAGTGCTTGCAGCAGCCGCGCGCGCAGCAGTATGGGTGCGATTTCACCGTTTTGTGGCGGGTGCGATTCGAGCAGGTCCAGGGCTTGTTCGGCCTTGCCATCCTGGTTCAGCAGCAAGGCCTTGCCGAAGATCAGCTGGCTGTTGTCGGGGTATTTGGCCAGTAGCCGCTCGAAGCTGTGCAGCAGGCCATCGCGGGTGCTCTGGTCGGTTTCGGCAGCAGAAAGGGCCAGGAAGTCGAAATGGGTATCGCCTTGGCCCTGCAGCACCTTCTCCATATAAGCCATGGCGTCGTCGTAACGGCCGGCGCGGGCCAGCTGGATGGCGGCGGCGCGTTGGGCGTCGAGGTTCTGCGGGTCGTTGCGGGCCCACACCAGGGCGTTGTCCAGGGCGGGTTCGTCGGCGCCCAGGTATTCGGCGATGCGGTAGGCCCGTTCGGAAACGCCAGGGTCCTGGGTTTTCGTGGCCTGGTCGGTGTAGTTGGCCAGGGCGATATCGAAGCGGTTGCGTTGGCCGGCCAATTCGGCCACCAGCAGGCTATAGAGTGTGTCCTGCGTGAACGACCCATACACCATGGGCTTTTCGGCCTCGCGCTTGCCGGTTTCGGCGGCGGGGGGCTCGGCCTTTTGCGGGGCCAGGCTCTGGCAGCCCTGGAGCAGGGCGAAGGCAAGCAGCAATGCGTAAGGTCTGTTCATAGAGGGCATATAAATGGAGACTCACCGGCGGTCGGAGCATGATGACACAAGCGCGGTGGCAAACCCACCGGCCTGGGGTATCAAGCCAGGCTTCGCCTAAGAAGACCACGCAGGCCGCATGGGGTTCGAACCAGGCTGCCATAGGGCAGCAGTTATCCTCGCCTGGGCCTTCGGCTCTGCGGTTGCCTCTGTCTCTGCGCCTGCTTTTTGCTTTCTGCTTTTGCTTCTAAGCGCGCGAAAGCACAGGCGACGCAGATTGCGACTTCAGGAGGCCGAGCGCAGGGCTTGCGGAGG
>NZ_JACVVG010000079.1:0-9802 GCF_016647875.1 Pseudomonas sp. S36
CGTATCGAGCTGGGCGAGATCGAAGCGCGCCTGCTGGAGCAGGCCGAAGTGCGCGAAGCGGCGGTGCTTGCAGTGGACAGCCCGGCAGGTCTTCAGCTGGCAGGCTACCTCGTACCCACCTTCCCCGTGGAAAACACTGCCGCACTGCGTGAGCGGCTGCGCACTGCACTGGCTGGGCATCTGCCGGACTACATGGTGCCCAACCACCTCATGTTCCTCGACGCCTTACCGCTCAGCCCCAACGGCAAGCTTGAGCGCAAGGCCCTGCCGGGCTTGAGTGAACAGATGGCGGTGCGAGCCTGGCGGGCGCCCGAGACAGAGCTGCAGGGCCAGCTGGCAGAGATCTGGCAGGAAGTGCTGCAGGTCGAGCGGGTGGGGCTGGACGACAACTTCTTCGCCCTGGGTGGGCATTCGCTACTCGCCACTCAGGTGGTGGTGCGGGTGCGCAGCCTGCTGCGTGTTGACGTACCGCTCAAAGACCTGTTCGAGACCGACACCCTGCAAGCCTTTGCCGAACGCCTGGAGGGCCTGCGTGCGGTGCACCTGTCGGTCGACGACGAATTGGCTAAATCCTTGGAGGCTCTCAAACGTTTATCAAGCACTGAGTTGGAGAAACTACTTTCGTAAGGAGCCTTGGGTGCAAGCGTTGATCGAGTCGGTTGGAAGTCTCTCGGCAAAGGAGAGAAAAGCGCTGGCGGTGCTGCTCAAGCAAAAGGGCATCAACCTGTTTTCGGTGGTACCCATTTTCAAGCGCGACACCGCAGAGCCACTACTGTTGTCTTTTGCCCAGGAGCGTCAGTGGTTCCTCTGGCACCTCGACCCGATGAGTTCGGCGTATCATATACCCACAGCCCTGCGCTTGCGCGGGGCGCTGGATGTGCCTGCACTGGAACGCGCGTTCAATGTACTGGTCAGCCGGCATGAGAGCTTGCGCACCGCACTGGTGGAAGACCAGGGGCAGGTAGTACAGGTGATTCACGCCGCCTTCGACCTCACCCTGCACACTGAGCCCCTGCTCGACGCTGATCCGGCCGCATTGCAGGCACGTGTCGAGCAGGAGAGCCGGCGCCTGTTCGACCTGCGCCAGGCGCCGTTGTGGCGGGTGAGCCTGCTACGTGTGGCTGACGATGACCATGTGCTGGTGCTGACCCAGCACCACATCATTTCCGACGGTTGGTCGATGCAAGTGATGATCGACGAGCTGATGCACTGCTACCAGGCCTTTATCCAAGGCCAGGCGCCGACGCTGCCTGCTTTGCCAATCCAGTACGCCGACTACGCCTTGTGGCAGCGCCAATGGATGGAAGCAGGCGAGCGCGAACGCCAACTGGGTTATTGGACGGCGCAATTGGCCGACGAGCCGGGTGTGCTGTCGTTGCCGTACGATCACTCACGCCCGGCACAGTTGAGCGACCGTGGCGCGCGTGTCGACCTTCAGGTGCCAGAGGCCCTGGCGACCGCCCTGAACGGGCTGGCGCAGCGCGAGAACGTAACCTTGTTCATGCTCTTGCTGGCCAGCTTCCAGACCCTGCTGCACCGCTACAGCGGCCAGGCCGACATCCGTGTCGGCGTGCCCACGGCCAACCGTAACCGGGTGGAGACCGAAGGCCTGATCGGCTTCTTCGTCAATACCCAGGTGCTCAAGGCCGACTTTGCAGGCGTCGCCACCTTTACCGACTTGCTGCAACAGGTGCGCAGCACTGTACAGGCCGCCCAGGACCACCAGGACCTGCCGTTCGAGCAGTTGGTCGAGGCCCTGCACCCGCAACGTACCCTCAGCCATAGCCCGCTGTTCCAGATCATGTACAACCACCAGAGCGAAGGCCGCACCCGCCAGGCCGGAGCGGGCCCGGTGCTACAGGTAGAGAACCTGACCTGGGACAAACAGACCTCGCAGTTCGATCTCACCCTCAATACCCACGAATCCGGCGGGCAACTCAGTGCCAGCCTGACCTACGCCACCGACCTGTTCGACCGCGCCACCATTGAGCGCATGGCCGGGCACTGGCTGACCCTGTTGCAGGCACTGGTCGACAACGCTTGGCAGCGTATCGACTTACTGCCTTTGCTGACCGGCGCGGAGCAGGCTGCACAGGCCCAGGCATGCAGCGGTGCGGTACAGCACTACGACGAGTCACAATGCATTCATCGCCAGATCGAGGCGCGTGTAGCGGAGAAAGGCGACACACCGGCGCTGTATGCCGGCGAACAGGTACTGGGCTACGACGAAATCAACCGCCGAGCCAACGCCTTGGCCCACCGCCTGATCGAGCTTGGCGTGGGGCCAGAAGTGCGGGTGGCGGTGGCCATGCCTCGCGCTGGCGAACTGCTCGTGGCCTTGCTTGGCGTGCTCAAGGCGGGTGGTGCCTATGTACCGTTGGACCCAGACTACCCGCCAGAGCGTGTGGCCTATATGCTCGACGACAGTCGCGCGCAGGTGATCATCACCCAGCAGGCTCTGTTGGCAGAGCTGCCAGCGCTGGATGCATTGCATGTGGTGTTGCTGGAGCCGGGCGCCGACCTGGGGGCGCAAGGCTACAGTCAGGAAAACCCCGATACCCAGGTGGTTGCACAGAACCTGGCCTACGTTATCTATACCTCCGGCTCGACCGGCAAGCCGAAAGGCGTGGCCATCGCCCACCGCAGCGTCATGGCGTTGATGCGCTGGTCGGCCGAGGTTTACCCGGAGCCGTCGATTCAGGGGGTGCTGGCCTCTACCTCAGTGTGCTTTGACCTTTCGGTGTGGGAGCTGTTCGTCACCCTGGGTAACGGCGGCTCGCTGGTGTTGGCGCGCAATGCCCTGGAACTGCCGCAGTTGGCTGCAAGAGAACAGGTTCGCCTGATCAATACCGTGCCATCGGCCATTGCAGGTTTGCACCGCGCAGGCCAGATTCCGGCATCGGTGCGCATCATCAACCTGGCGGGCGAGCCGCTCAAGCAGGGGCTGGTCGATGACTTGTATGCGCAGGCGTCGGTCGAGCATGTCTATGACCTGTACGGGCCGTCGGAAGACACCACCTATTCCACCTGGGCCCGTCGCGAACCGGGGGGCAAGGCCAACATCGGCCTGCCCCTGGGTAATACCCGTGGTTATCTGCTCGATCCGCAGTTGCAGACCGTCCCGACGGGGGTTGCGGCTGAGCTGTATCTGGCTGGCCACGGCATAACCCGCGGCTATCTGGGGCGTCCTGGGCTTACCGCCGAGCGCTTCGTACCCGACCCGTTCGCCGCGGACGGGCAACGCATGTACCGCACCGGCGACTTGATACGCCATCCGGCTCAGGCGCCGCTGGAATACGTCGGTCGTATCGACCATCAGGTGAAGGTCCGTGGCTTCCGCATTGAGCTGGGTGAAATCGAGGCGCGGCTGCTGGCGCTTGACGAGTTAACTGATGCGGTGGTGCTTGCCGTGGAGGGGGCGGTCGGCCAGCAACTGGTAGGCTACGTCGTACCCAACACGTCGGCTGGCCAAGTCGATGGCTTGCGCACACGCATCAAGGCCGCCCTGCGCGAACATTTGCCCGACTACATGGTGCCGGCGCAACTGGTGCTGCTTGAGCGTCTGCCGTTGACCCCCAATGGCAAGCTCGATCGCAAGGCCTTGCCACTACCCGATGCCAGCCCGTTGCCGGCCTACGTCGCCCCGCAATCCTCGTTGGAGCAGACGCTGGCAGGTATCTGGCAGGACGTGCTCAAGCGCGAGCAGGTGGGTGTTACCGACAACTTCTTCGAGCTGGGTGGCGACTCGATCATCACCTTGCAAGTGGTCAGCCGGGCGCGTCAGGCCGGCGTTACCATCAGTGCCAAGCAACTGTTCCAGCACCAGACAGTTCAAGGACTGGCCTCGGTCGCTGAAGTCGGTGGCCAGGGCCTGGTGATTGACCAGGCTGCGTTGCAAGGGCTGATGCCACTGTTGCCTATTCACCATGAATTCTTTGCCACGCCCATGCCCCAGCGTCACCACTGGAACCAGTCGGTGCTGCTGCAGCCCGGGCAGGTGCTGGATGCAGGGCTGCTGGGTCAGGCATTGCAAACGCTGTTCATCCATCACGATGCGTTGCGGCTGGTGTTCAGCGAGCACGATGGACATTGGCGGGCACGCTATCGCGCACTGGACGAGCAGCCTGCGCCAGTATTGCTGGAGCATATGCAAGGCCTGGATATCGCTGGCCTGGAAGCGGCCTGCCAACAGGCGCAGGCCAGCCTCGACCTGGAACAGGGGCCATTGCTGCGTGCGCTGTTGGTCGATCTGGATGACGGTAGCCAGCGCTTGTTACTGGTCATCCATCACCTGGTCGTGGACGGTGTATCCTGGCGCGTACTGTTCGAGGATTTGCAGGCGGCCTACCACCAGCTACAGGCGAGGCAGGCCGTGCAGTTGCCGGCCAAGACCAGCTCGGTCAAGGCCTGGGCCGAACGCCTGGGCGAGTATGCCCACAGCGATGCCTTGCGGGCAGAGCTGGGTTACTGGCAGGCGCAACTACAGGGGGCCGACAGCGGCCTGCCTTGCGAGCGCCCCGGCGGCGCGCTGGGTAACCAACATGCGGCCACCGTACATCGGCTACTGGACCAGGGCGTGACCCGCCAGTTGTTGCAGCAGGCGCCTGCGGCCTACCGCACCCAGGTCAATGACTTGCTGCTTAGCGCCCTGGCCTTGGTCATCAGCCGCTGGACCGGCCGCGCCGACACGCTGATCAAGCTCGAAGGCCATGGCCGCGAGGCCTTGTTCGACGATATCGACCTCACGCGTAGTGTCGGCTGGTTCACCAGCGCCTTCCCGTTGCGGCTGACCGCAGGCCAGGACATCGACAGCACGCTCAAGCAAGTGAAGGAGCAACTGCGTGCCTTGCCTGCCAAGGGATTGGGCTTCGGCGTGCTGCGCCACCTGGGCGATGACGCCACCCGTGCAGCGCTGGCGGGGTTGCCGCAGCCGCGAATCACCTTCAACTACCTGGGCCAGTTCGACGCCAGTTTCAACGCGGCGGGCGACGCCTGGCTGCGCCCTGCCAGCGAATATGGCGGGGCCCAGCAAAGCACGTCGGCACCGTTGGACAACTGGCTGAACATCAGCGGCAAAGTGTTTGATGGCCGCCTGAGCCTGAGCTGGACGTACAGTGAGGCGATGTTCGACCACGCCACCATCGAGCACCTGGCCGACCAGTTGATCAGTCAGTTGCAGGTGTTGGTGCAGCATTGCCTCGACGAAGAGGTCTGGGCAGTGACGCCATCCGACTTCCCGCTCGCCAACCTCAGCCAGGCACAATTGGATGCACTGCCGCTGCCCGCCGCGCGAATCGACGACCTCTACGGCCTGTCGGCCATGCAACAGGGCATGTTGTTCCATTCTCTGTATCAGCACGGCACTGGCGACTACATCAGCCAGATGCGCCTGGACATCCATGGCCTGGACCCGCAGCGTTTTGCTGCAGCCTGGCAGGCAGTCATCGATAGCCATGACATCCTGCGTACCGGTTTCGTGTGGCAGAACCTGGCGCAGCCGGTGCAGGTGGTCCAGCGTCGGGTCCGCCTGCCGTATGCGCTGCATGACTGGCGGGGCCGCAGCAACCAGGCCCAGGCCCTCGATGAGCTGGCGGATGACCAGCGCCAGAAGGGCTTCGACCTCGCAGAAGCGCCTTTGCTGCGCTTGGTGCTGGTGCGCATGCAGGATGACCAATACCACCTGGTGTACACCCATCACCACATTCTGATGGACGGCTGGAGCGCTTCGCGCTTGCTGGGCGAAGTGTTGCAGCGCTATAGCGGGCAGGTGCCCGAAACATCGAGCGGGCGTTATGTCGAGTACATCGGCTGGCTCAAGGCCCAGGATCTGGCAGGCAGCGAAGCCTTCTGGAAACAGCAGCTGGCCGTGTTGAGTGCACCGACCCGGCTGGCCCGCTGCGTCGAAGGCAATATCGTTGCAGCAGCGGGACATGGCAACCTGCATGGCGGCCTTGATGCCCAGCAGACAGCCCGGTTGGTAGAGTTCTGCCGCCGGCATAAAGTGACCTTCAATACGTTGGTGCAAGCCGCATGGTTGCTGCTTCTGCAGCGTTACAGCGGCGCTGACAGCGTCTGCTTCGGTGCCACCGTGGCGGGCCGGCCAAGTGAGCTCAAAGGGATCGAGCAACAGATCGGCCTGTTCATCAATACCCTGCCGGTGATCGCCAGCCCACGAGCGCAACAGACCGTCGACCAGTGGTTGCAGGCGGTGCAGGCGCAGAACCTGGCCTTGCGCGAACACGAGCACACCCCGCTGTTTGAAATCCAGCGCTGGGCCGGGCAGGGTGGCGAGGCGCTGTTCGACAACATTCTGGTGTTCGAGAACTATCCGGTGTCCGAAGCGCTGGAACAGGCCAACCCGCCGGGTGTTCGCTTCGCCAACCTGCATAACCACGAACAGAGCAACTATCCGCTGACGCTTTCCGCGAGCCTGAGCGAACGCCTGAAGCTGCACTTCAATTATGACCGGCAGGCCTTCGACTCGGTAATGGTCAACCGCCTGCACGGCCAGCTATGCCAACTGCTGCTGCAGATGGCCCAAGGCGATGGCAGCCAGCGCCTGGACGCATGCCAGGTGCACAGTGCAGTGCAGCAATCGGCGTTGCTCGCACAGTGGAATACAGACACCGTGCAATTGCATGACGAACGTTGTCTACATCAGTTGATAGCCGCCCAGGCGGCCCGCGCGCCGCAGGCCGTCGCGCTGAGTTTCGAAGGCCAGCACTGGACCTATGCTCAGCTGGAAGCTACGGCCAACCGTTGGGCGCATCGCTTGGTCCAACAGGGTGTAGGTGCCGATGTACGGGTGGGCCTGGCGGCCGAACGCGGTCCCTGGATGATTGTCGGCTTACTGGCCATCCTCAAGGCTGGCGGCGCCTATGTGCCGCTTGACCCGCAAACGCCGCAGCAGCGGCTGACCTACATCATCGAAGACAGCGCCGTCGCCTTGTTGCTTACCCAATCGGCCTTGCTGCCTGGGCTGGTGGTGCCGGCGGGGCTACCGATATTGACGCTGGAAGACGATGTGCAGGGCTATGCCGACAGCACGCCGCAGGTCAGGGTGCATGCAGATAACCTGGCTTATGTCATCTACACCTCAGGTTCCACTGGTCGCCCCAAGGGCACATTGCTGCCGCACCGCAATGCCGTGCGGCTGTTCCTGGCCACCGAGGCTTGGTTCGGTTTTGGCGCCGACGATGTGTGGACTCTGTTCCACTCCGTCGCCTTCGATTTTTCGGTGTGGGAGATCTTTGGCGCGTTGATCTACGGTGGCCGTCTGGTGATCGTGCCGCAAGCGGTCAGCCGCGCCCCTGAAGCGTTCTACCAGTTGCTGTGCAATGAGCGAGTCACGGTGTTGAACCAGACGCCATCGGCGTTCAAGGCGCTGATGCAGATCGCCTGCTCGCCGACGGTGGTGGGCGCGCATACCCTGCGCCATGTGGTTTTCGGTGGCGAAGCGTTGGAAGTCAAGGCACTGCGGCCATGGTTCGAGCGTTTCGGCGACCAGGCGCCCAGGTTGATCAATATGTACGGCATCACCGAAACCACGGTGCATGTGACCTACCGCCCACTGTCACTGGCCGACTTGCAGGCGCAGGCGGCCAGCCCCATTGGCGAGCCGATCGGTGACCTGACCTGGTACGTGCTCGACGGTGATCTCAACCCCGTGCCGCAGGGGGCGACTGGCGAGCTGTTCATTGGCGGTGCTGGCCTGGCCCGAGGTTACCTGAACCAGCCGGCGCTGAGTGCCACACGCTTTATCGCCAACCCGTTTGCGGCCCAGGGTGAACGCCTGTACCGCACCGGTGACCTGGTGACCCAGCGCGCCGACGGCGCTATCGAGTATATCGGGCGTATCGATCACCAAGTGAAGATTAGGGGCTTCCGTATCGAATTGGGGGAAATCGAGGCGCAGTTGCTGGCCTTGGTGCAGGTGCGGGAAGCCGCGGTACTCGCTGTCGATGGGGTAGCCGGCCAGCAACTGGTGGCCTACGTGGTGGCACAAGCGCCCGTGACTGATGAGCACGCCCTGCGTGACTCTCTGCGGGCACACCTCAAGCGCCAGCTGGCGGACTACATGGTCCCGGCACATGTGGTGTTCATCGAGGCGCTGCCGCTGACGATCAACGGCAAGCTTGATCGCAAGGCCTTGCCGAGCCCGGACGGTAGCCTGCGGCAGCACAACCATGTCGTCCCGCAAAGCACCTTGGAGTGCCAAGTGGCGGCAGTCTGGCAAGACGTACTGGGGATCGCCCAAGTCGGCTTGGGTGACCACTTCTTCGAACTGGGTGGCCACTCGCTGATGGTGGTCAACGTAGTGTCGCGGCTGCAGCTGGAGCTCGGCCTGAGCTTGACGGCACAACTCATTTTCCAATTTCCGATCCTGGCTGATTTTGTCGCCCAATTGGAAGCCAGCGGTGAACAAGTCAATACGTCGACGCTGAACAAGCTGGAAAGCCTGCTCGACGAAATGGAGGAAATTTGATGGACAAGTTGGTAGCCGCTCGAATCGCCAAGCGGTTCATCACCCTGCCTCTGGACAAGCGCAAGGTTTACCTGGGCAAGATGCTCGAAGAGGGTGTGTCGCCAGCCAACCTGCCGATCCCCCAAGTGCGCGAGGCGTTCGAGGCCTTACCGCTGTCATTCGCCCAGCAGCGCCAGTGGTTTCTCTGGAAACTGGACCCGCTCAGCACGGCGTACCACATTCCTACCACCCTGCGTATGCGCGGGGCATTGGATGTGCCTGCACTGGAACGGGCATTCAATGCGTTGATCGCCCGCCACGACACGCTGCGCACTCATTTCCAGCATGTGGAGGGCGAGGTGCGCCAGGTCGTGGGGGCCGAAGCGGCATTGCGCCTGGAGGTCGAAAAGGCTGAGGGTGAAGGTGTCGACCACGATGGGATTATCCGCGCCTTCGCCGCGCGCGAGACGCAGCAGCCGTTCGATCTGGACAATGGCCCGCTGCTGCGCGTGCGCCTGCTGGCACTTGCCGAGCATGACCATGTGCTGGTGCTGACCCAGCACCACATTGTTTCCGACGGTTGGTCGATGCAGGTGATGGTGCGCGAGCTGGTCGAGCTCTATGCCCACTTCGCCCAGGGTGCACCGGTGCAACTGCCTGAGCTGCCGATCCAGTATTCCGACTATGCCATTTGGCAACGGCATTGGATGGAGGCAGGGGAACAGGAGCGCCAACTGGGGTACTGGCTGGACCACCTTGGCAGCGATCATTCGGTGCTGGCGCTGCCGCTCGACCATCCTCGGCCTGCCCAGCAGAGTTTCCGTGGTGAGCGCCTTCAGGTGGTGTTGCGGCCAGGCCTGGCGCAAGGTTTGCAAACACTGGCGCACCAGCAGAACGTGACGTTGTTCATGTTGCTGCTGGCCTCGTACCAGGTGCTGTTGCACCGCTACAGTGGCCAGTCGCGCATTCGTGTGGGTGTGCCCAATGCCAACCGCAACAGGGTCGAGACCGAGCGTCTGATCGGCTTTTTCGTCAACACGCAGATCCTTCAGGCCGACGTACACGGCGACTTGCCGTTCAGCACCTTGCTGCAACAGGTCCGGCACGATGCCTTGGCGGCGCAGGCCCATCAGGACCTGCCGTTCGAGCAACTGGTCGAGGCCTTGCAGCCAGAGCGTAACCTCAGCCACAACCCGCTATTCCAGGTGATGTTCAATCATCAAGGCGGCAACCGGCCAGCGCGGGCCGCGGAGGGCGGCGGCACCGGGCTGGAAGTCGAGTCGCTGGAGTGGGACAACCACACCGCACAGCTGGACCTGACGCTGGACACTGTCGAGT
>NZ_JACVVG010000007.1:0-167603 GCF_016647875.1 Pseudomonas sp. S36
GGGCGGGCACTGTTCGGGGTGTTGAAGCAGAACCGCTGGGCGTGTCAGTCAGGCGGGTTGGCCGTAAACCACCGGGTGCGGGTAGCAGGCGGGACGGCGGGGCTGGGTAAGCGTGACCGCAGTATAGCTACCGGGTCACGGTCCATACCAGTACCTTGCTGGCGCAGTTGTCTTCTGTTTCGAGGATTTCCAGGCGGTAGCGGCCGATTTTCAGGCACACCGCGCTGGCCGGTATGCTTTCCAGGGCTTCGGTGACCAGCCCGTTGAGGGTTTTCGGCCCGCCATCGCAGGGCAGGTGCCAACCCAGGGTGCGGTTGATCTCGCGCAGGGAGGCTACGCCGTCGATCACGCAGGTGCCGTCGGCCTGCTTGTGCACATGGGGGTTGTCCAGGCTCTGCTCGTCTTCGAACTCACCCACGATCTCTTCAAGGATGTCTTCCAGGGTGACGATGCCCAGCACCTCGCCGTACTCGTCCACCACCACGCCCAGGCGCCGTTGCTGCTTGTGGAAGTTGAGCAGTTGCAGGTTCAGGGGCGTGCTTTCGGGGACGAAGTACGGCTCGTAGCAAGCGTCACGCAGCGCTTGCAGGGTCAGGCCACCGTGGGGCAGCAGGTGGCTGATCAGCTTGGTATTGAGGACCGCCTCGACCTGGTTGATATCGTTGTGATAGACCGGCAGGCGGGTGTGACGGCTGACAATCAGTTGTTCGCTGATACGTTCGATCGGGTCATCGAGGTTGATGCCGTCTACCTCGTTGCGCGGCACCAGGATGTCGTTGACGGTGATCTTGTCCAGTGACTGCATGCCGTCCAGCAGGCCCCGGCGAGGTGCGTCGTGTTCGTCGTCTTCATCGAAGAGAGCCGCTTGCTGCGGGTGCAGCGCCACGGCGGCGGGTTGCATGCGAAACGGGCGCAGCAACAGCTTTGCGCAGCCATCGAGTAGCCAGGCCAGTGGCTGTAGCACCGCCAGTGGCATCTGCAGCAGGCTGGCACCCAGGCTCACGAACGCCTGCGGGTTGCGGCGGGCAAGCCGGCGCGGCAGGTATTCGGCGAACACCAGCAGGGCAGCGGCGGCAGCCAGGCCTGCCAGCCAGAAGCCATGGTCACCGCCCTCGCGCAGGCCGATCAGGCAGGCGAGGGCGAGCACCAGCAGCTTGCCCAGGCTGGCGCACAACACCAGCGCCGGGCCGGGCAGGGCGGGCTGCCCGTCCCCCTCGGCCTGCTGTGTGGCCGGGTGTGTGCGGGCGGCCTCGACGGCAGTGAACAGGGCGGACCACAGCAGTGCCAGTGCCGAAGTGCCGAGTAGCGGTGCGTACGGCAGGATGTTCATGGGTGGCCGTCAGATGTGCAGGATGAATTCACGGACCAGCTTGCTGCCGAAATAGGCCAGCATCAGCAGGCAGAAACCTGCCAGCGTCCAGCGAATGGCCTTGTGGCCACGCCAGCCCAGGCGGGTTCTGCCCCACAGCAGCACACTGAACACCACCCAGGCCACGCAGGCCAGCAGCGTCTTGTGCACCAGGTGCTGGGCGAACAGGTTGTCCAGGAACAGCCAGCCAGAAATCAGCGACAGCGACAGCAGGCACCAGCCTGCCCAGAGAAAGCCGAACAGCAGGCTTTCCATGGTCTGCAAGGGCGGGAAGTTGCGAATCAGCCCGGACGGGTGCTTGTTTTTCAGCTGGCGGTCCTGCACCAGCAGCAACAGCGACTGGAACACCGCGATGGTGAACAGCCCATACGCCAGGATCGACAGCAGGATGTGCGCAAGAATGCCGGGTTCTTCGTCGATCAGCGGCACCGTGCCGGGTGGCGCGAATTGCGCCAGCAGCGCGGTCACAGCCCCCAGGGGGAACAGCAGCACCAGGAGGTTTTCCACGGGGATGCTGATGCAGGCCAGCAAGGTCAGGGCGATGACCGCCACTGCGATCAGGCTGGCTGCGCTGAAGAAGTCCAGGCTCAGGCCCAGCGGCGTGATCAGCTGGAAGAACAGCGCGCCACCCTGGGCGAGCACGGCAATTGTGCCCAGCAGGGCAGGCAGGCGTTTGTCGGCCTTTCGGCCCTTGGCCAGGGCCGAGCCCTGGTAGATGGCCGCAACGGTGTACAGCACGGCAGCGATCAGGTTGGGGATGAGGCTGGGAGAGGAGAACATAAGTCCTGGTTGGCGAGCCCTAAAGAGACGGAGTTTGGCATAGCCCGCTGCAAGCTGCACCTTTGAGCTGCAAGCTTTGAGCTACAAGCTGCAAGAAAAAGCAGCCGTCACGCGCGCCAGCTCCTTCTTGTGGCTTGTAGCTTATCGCTTGCGGTTCGCAAGCCAGACGGGCGAGCGGCAAGCTTTAAGCTGCAAGCTGCAAGCTGCAAGAAAAAGCAGCCGTCACGCGCACCAGCTCTTTCTTGTGGCTTGTAGCTTGTGGCTTGCCGCTCGGAAGCCGAGGTGTGCGGCGGCGCTGCACTTCGCTATAATCGCCGCCTTGCTGCGCCTGGCGGGTCTGTATTTGCTCTCCCGGCGCCTGACAAACCTCGGCTTCTACTGGGCCTGAAAGGATCACCATGTTCGAAAACCTGACCGACCGCCTGTCACAGACGCTGCGCCATGTTACCGGCAAGGCCAAGCTGACCGAAGACAACATCAAGGACACGCTGCGCGAAGTGCGCATGGCCCTGCTCGAGGCCGACGTTGCCCTGCCGGTGGTGAAGGATTTCGTCAACAGCGTCAAGGAGCGTGCGGTCGGCACCGAGGTGTCGCGTAGCCTTACCCCGGGGCAGGCCTTCGTCAAGATCGTTCAGGCCGAACTCGAAAGCCTGATGGGCGCAGCCAACGAAGATCTCGCGCTCAATGCGGCCCCGCCCGCCGTGGTGCTCATGGCTGGCCTGCAGGGCGCGGGCAAGACCACCACCGCCGGCAAGCTGGCGCGTTTCCTCAAGGAGCGCAAGAAGAAGAGCGTGATGGTGGTGTCTGCCGACGTTTACCGCCCGGCAGCGATCAAGCAGCTCGAAACCCTGGCCAATGACATCGGGGTGACCTTCTTCCCCTCCGATATCAGCCAGAAGCCGGTGGCTATCGCCGAAGCGGCCATCCGTGAAGCCAAGCTGAAGTTCATCGACGTGGTCATCGTCGATACCGCCGGCCGCCTGCACATCGACGCCGACATGATGGGCGAGATCAAGGCCCTGCACGCTGCAGTGAAGCCGATCGAGACCCTGTTCGTGGTCGACGCCATGACCGGCCAGGACGCCGCCAACACCGCCAAGGCCTTCGGCGAAGCACTGCCGCTGACCGGTGTTGTACTGACCAAGGTGGACGGCGATGCCCGCGGTGGTGCGGCGCTGTCGGTGCGCGCCATCACCGGCAAGCCGATCAAGTTCATCGGCATGGGCGAGAAGAGCGAAGCGCTCGAACCGTTCCACCCAGACCGTGTGGCTTCGCGCATCCTCGGCATGGGCGACGTGCTCAGCCTGATCGAGCAGGCCGAACAGACCATCGACAAGGCCAAGGCCGACAAGCTGGCCAAGAAGCTGAAGAAGGGCAAGGGCTTCGACCTCGAAGACTTCCGCGACCAGCTGCAACAGATGAAGAACATGGGCGGCCTGGGTGGCCTGATGGACAAGCTGCCGAGCATCGGTGGCGTCAACCTGTCGCAGATGGGCGGTGCTCAAGGAGCGGCCGAGAAGCAGTTCAAGCAGATGGAGGCGATCATCAACTCCATGACCCCTGCCGAGCGTCGTGACCCCGACCTGATCAGTGGTTCGCGCAAGCGCCGCATCGCGCTGGGTTCCGGCACCCAGGTGCAAGACATCGGCCGCCTGATCAAGCAGCACAAGCAAATGCAGAAGATGATGAAGAAATTTTCCGCCAAGGGCGGTATGGCCAAGATGATGCGCGGCCTGGGCGGCATGCTGCCAGGCGGCGGCATGCCGAAGCTGTAAACCCTGTTCAGAGCGCCTGGCCCTCATTGGGCAGGCGCCCAGAACCTCCGCCTTGGCGGGGGCAACGGCCGCGCAAGGCGCGGCTTATAACGGCAAATCCGGACGGCGTGGCAAGGCCAGGCCGAAAAAGGCATTTGCAAATGTCCGTGTATTCCCTGAGAATATGCGGCCTTTTGGGCACCCGTGTGCCTATTTGGCATTCAGATTTGCAGTACAAACTGCAGCACCGACTATAGGAACGATGTTCACATGGTAACCATTCGTCTGGCCCGTGGCGGCTCGAAAAAGCGCCCTTTCTACCACCTGACCGTGACCAACTCGCGTAACGCCCGTGACGGCCGTTTCGTTGAGCGCGTTGGCTTCTTCAACCCGATCGCATCGGGCGCCGAAGTCAAGCTGTCGGTCAACCAAGAGCGTGTCACCTACTGGCTGAGCCAGGGCGCACAGCCGTCTGAGCGCGTTGCTCAGCTGCTGAAGGACGCTGCCAAGGCTGCCGCCTGAGCAGTATGAACGCGACGCCAGAAAAGGCTGACGACCTCATCGTCGTTGGCAAGATTTTTTCGGTTCACGGCGTTCGCGGCGAGGTGAAGGTGTACTCCTTTACCGATCCGATTGAAAACCTGTTGGATTATCCCGGCTGGACGCTTCGGCACGAAGGCAAGGTAAAGCAGGTCGAGCTGGTCAGCGGTCGTGGCTCCCAAAAGGGCCTGGTCGTGAAGCTTAAAGGCCTCGATGATCGTGATGAAGCCCGGCTTCTCAGCGGTTACGAAATCTGCATTGCGCGGAGCCTTTTGCCCAACCTGGCTGCCGACGAGTACTACTGGTACCAGTTGGTAGGTCTGAAGGTCATCAACCAGGACGAACAGCTGTTCGGCACGGTCGATCACCTGTTGGAGACCGGTGCGAACGATGTAATGGTGGTCAAACCCTGCGTAGGCAGCCTGGATGATCGCGAGCGTCTGTTGCCCTATACGGCGCAATGCGTGCTCAACGTCGACCTGGAAGCAGGCGTGATGCGGGTTGAATGGGATGCGGACTTCTAGACGATGGGTAACCTTCGCGTAGACGTCATCACGTTGTTCCCCGAGATGTTCTCGGCCATCACGGAGTACGGCATTACCAGCCGCGCGGTGAAACAGGGGTTGCTTCAGGTGACTTGCTGGAACCCGCGGGACTACACCACAGATCGTCACCATACGGTAGATGATCGGCCGTTTGGCGGTGGTCCGGGCATGGTGATGAAAATCAAGCCTCTGGAAGATGCACTGGTCAACGCCAGGCAGGCAACCGGAGCAGCGGCGAAGGTGATCTACCTCTCGCCACAAGGCCGCAAGCTGACTCAGCAGGCGGTCAAAGGCCTGGCCGAACAGGAATCGTTGATCCTGATCGCCGGTCGTTATGAAGGCATTGACGAGCGCTTTATCGAGGCTCATGTCGATGAGGAGTGGTCGATTGGCGACTATGTGCTTTCCGGTGGCGAGCTGCCGGCCATGGTACTGATCGATGCGGTTACACGGCTGCTGCCCGGAGCTTTAGGGCATGTGGACTCGGCGGAGGAAGATTCTTTCACCGACGGTCTGCTGGATTGCCCGCACTACACCCGGCCTGAGGTGTATGCGGATCAGCGTGTTCCCGACGTGTTGCTAAGTGGCAACCATGCACACATCCGGCGTTGGAGAATGAAGCAGTCCCTTGGTAGGACCTTCGAACGACGCGCCGATCTTCTGGAAAGTCGCTCACTTTCTGGAGAAGAGAAGAAGCTGCTCGAGGAATACCTCCGCGAGCGGGACGATAGTTAAACGTATCGATGGTGGATCGCGTATCCATCTTAGGAGCACAGCATGACCAACAAGATCATCCAGCAGCTCGAAGCAGAGCAGATGAGCAAGGAAATCCCGACCTTCGCACCAGGCGACACCGTTGTCGTCCAGGTTAAAGTGAAGGAAGGTGAGCGTTCCCGTCTGCAGGCGTTCGAAGGCGTTGTTATCGCCAAGCGCAACCGCGGCCTGAACAGCGCCTTCACCGTGCGCAAGATCTCCAGCGGTGTGGGTGTTGAGCGTACTTTCCAGACCTACAGCCCGCAAATCGACAGCCTGGCCGTGAAACGTCGTGGTGACGTGCGTAAAGCCAAGCTGTACTACCTGCGCGACCTGTCCGGCAAAGCCGCTCGCATCAAGGAAAAACTGTCCTGAGTACAGTTTGCCCGGTGGCAAACGCCGCCTAGCGAGAAAAAAGCAGCCTTCGGGCTGCTTTTTTGCTTTTTGTAATCCTGTTGGCTCCCTGTATCGACGGGTGAAGACAACCCGCCAGCCGCTGTGAAACACTAGCCCCTTCTTTGTAACCCAGCAGCCCCCGAATGCCCGCCCTGGACCACCCCCTGATCGACGCGTTTCTCGATGCCTTATGGCTGGAAAAAGGCCTGTCTGATAACACCCGGGTTTCCTACCGAAGCGATCTGGCCCTGTTCAACGGCTGGCTGCAGGAGCGTGGCATCAGCCTGCCCGACGCTGGGCGCGAACTGATTCTCGACCACCTGGCCTGGCGCCTGGACCAACGCTACAAACCGCGTTCCACTGCACGCTTTCTGTCTGGCCTGCGAGGCTTTTACCGGTACTTGCTGCGGGAGAAGCAGGTGGCCGTGGACCCGACGCTGCAGGTGGACATGCCGCAGCTGGGCAGGCCGTTGCCCAAGTCTCTGTCCGAGGCAGATGTCGAGGCCCTGCTGCAGGCCCCCGACCTGGGGGAGGCCATCGGCCAGCGCGACCGGGCCATGCTTGAGGTGCTGTATGCCTGTGGCCTGCGTGTGACCGAACTGATCAGCCTGGCCCTGGACCAGATAAACCTCCGCCAGGGTGTGCTGCGGGTGATGGGCAAGGGCAACAAGGAGCGCCTGGTGCCCATGGGGGAGGAGGCGGTGGTATGGCTTGAGCGCTACCTGCGCGATGGCCGCGACGAGCTGCTCAATGGCCGGCCCAGCGATGTGCTTTTCCCGAGCCTGCGCGGTGAGCAGATGACTCGCCAGACCTTCTGGCACCGTATCAAGCACCATGCTCGGGTGGCCGGGATCGACAAGCCGCTGTCGCCCCATACCCTGCGCCACGCGTTTGCCACCCACCTGCTCAACCACGGTGCCGACCTGCGTGTGGTACAGATGCTGCTGGGCCACAGCGACCTGTCCACCACCCAGATCTACACCCACGTGGCCAAGGCACGCCTTCAGCAGCTACATGCCCAGCACCACCCCCGTGGATGAATGTTTTTCATGTTCCGCTGGCCGGCACCCTGCAGGGCCCTTAAACAGGGGCGTGATGTGGTAGGCTTGGCCGGTTTGCACCAAGGACCGCACGGTCGCCGCGTTTTCCCGCAGGTGACGCCCTCCGGTCCCTGTCCGCCCTCAGGAGTTCCCATGCGCGTGACCCAGTTTTTTGCCGCCGCCGCGATGGCGCTGGCCAGCACTTTCGCCGCTGCTGCGGCCACCGACAGCAATGCCGGTGCCGAGCAGGCTATTCGCAAGTCGTTGCAAAACCTTGAATTGGAAGTGCCTGTAGAAAGCGTTGCCAGCAGCCCGCTCAGTGGCCTGTATGAAGTCAAGCTGCAGGGTGGCCGTGTGCTGTATGCCAGTGCCGATGGCCAGTTCGTGATGCAGGGCTATCTGTTCCAGATCCAGGACGGTAAGCCGGTCAACCTGACCGAGAAAACCGAGCGCATGGGCATTGCCAAGCTCATCAATGGCATTCCGGCTGCCGAGATGGTGGTTTACCCCGCCAAGGGCGAAACCAAATCGCACATCACCGTGTTCACCGACACCACCTGCCCGTACTGCCACAAGCTGCACGCCGAGGTGCCCGAGCTGAACCGTCGGGGCATCGAGGTACGCTATGTGGCGTTCCCGCGTCAGGGGCTGAACTCGCCAGGCGACCAGCAACTGCAGGCCGTGTGGTGTTCCAGTGACCGTCGTGCGGCCATGGACAAGATGGTGGAAGGCAAGGAAATCAAGGCGGCCAAGTGCGCCAACCCGGTCAGCAAGCAGTTCCAGCTGGGCCAGTCGATCGGTGTCAATGGCACACCAGCCATCGTGCTCGAGAGCGGGCAGGTCATTCCGGGCTACCAGCCGGCACCGCAAGTGGCCAAGCTGGCACTGGCCAAGTAATTCAGTTCAATGCGCCGTCGTCATGGGGTGACGGCATGTTTCACGGTCGGCAAGGGTGTCGACCGTTCTATGGGGAGTTCACAGTGAAACCGGTCAAAGTAGGCATCTGTGGGTTGGGGACCGTCGGTGGCGGAACCTTCAATGTACTTCAGCGCAACGCCGAGGAGATTGCCCGCCGTGCCGGGCGCGGTATTGAAGTGGCACAGATTGCCATGCGCTCGCAGAACCCGAACTGCCAGATTACCGGTACCCCCATTACCGCTGACGTGTTCGAAGTTGCCTGCAACCCGGAGATCGACATTGTCATCGAACTGATCGGCGGCTACACCGTGGCCCGTGACCTGGTGCTCAAGGCCATCGAGAACGGCAAGCACGTGGTCACCGCCAACAAGGCGCTGATCGCTGTCCATGGCAACGAAATATTCGCCAAGGCCCGCGAGAACGGTGTGATCGTGGCCTTCGAGGCCGCCGTGGCGGGTGGCATCCCGGTGATCAAGGCCATCCGCGAAGGCCTGTCGGCCAACCGCATCAACTGGCTGGCCGGCATCATCAACGGCACCGGCAACTTCATCCTCACCGAAATGCGTGAGAAAGGCCGCGCCTTCCCCGACGTGCTGGCCGAAGCCCAGGCCCTGGGTTATGCCGAAGCCGACCCCACTTTCGATGTGGAAGGGATCGACGCCGCGCACAAGCTGACCATCCTGGCGTCCATCGCGTTCGGTATTCCGCTGCAGTTCGACAAGGCCTACACCGAAGGCATCACCCAGTTGACCACTGCCGACGTGAACTATGCCGAAGCCTTGGGCTACCGCATCAAGCACCTGGGCATGGCGCGCCGCACTGCAGAAGGCATCGAGCTGCGGGTGCACCCCACGCTGATCCCGGCCGACCGCCTGATCGCCAACGTCAATGGTGTGATGAACGCCGTGATGGTGAACGGTGATGCTGCCGGGTCCACCCTCTACTACGGCGCCGGCGCCGGCATGGAGCCGACCGCTTCATCGGTGGTCGGCGACCTGGTGGACGTGGTGCGTGCCATGACGTCCGACCCGGAAAACCGCGTGCCGCACCTGGCCTTCCAGCCAGATTCGCTGTCGGCCCACCCGATCCTGCCGATCGAAGCCTGCAAGAGCGCCTACTACCTGCGCATCCAGGCCAAGGACCACCCGGGCGTACTGGCCCAAGTGGCCAGCATCCTCTCGGAGCGTGGCATCAACATCGAGTCGATCATGCAGAAGGAAGCCGAGGAGCAGGACGGCCTGGTGCCGATGATCCTGCTGACCCACGGTGTGGTCGAGCAGCGCATCAACGACGCCATTGTCGCCCTGGAGGCGCTCCAGGACGTCGTTGGTAACGTGGTACGTATCCGCGTCGAACAGCTCAACTAAGCGGCAAGCCTCAAGCTGCAAGCTGCAAGTAAAAGCAGGGCGGTGTTGAGGCTTCAATAGAGTACATTTGCGGTAAAGGTGAGAAGCAGAGCTAGGGAGCAACGCCGGTCGGCTTGTTCTTGCAGCTTGCAGCTCACAGCTTGCCGCTCAAACTTTGCGGTAAAGGTGAGAAGCAGAGCGAGAGAGCAAAGCCAATCGGCTTGTCTTGTAGCTTGCAGCTCGCAGCTTGCCGCTCGTCAGAGTACATTTGCGGCAACGATGTGAAGCACAGCGCGAGAGCAACGCCAATCGGCTTGTCTTGCCGCTTGCAGCTCACAACTTGCCGCTCAAACCAAAGGTTTGCCCCATGCGCTATATCAGTACCCGTGGCCAGGCACCGGCCCTCAACTTCGAAGACGTGCTGCTCGCAGGCCTCGCCACCGACGGCGGCTTGTATGTGCCTGAGAACCTGCCACGTTTCACCCAGGAAGAAATCGCTTCCTGGGCCGGCCTGCCGTATCACGAACTGGCATTCCGCGTAATGCGCCCGTTCGTCCAGGGCAGCATCGCCGACGCCGACTTCAAGAAGATCCTCGAAGAAACCTACGGTGAGTTCGCTCACGCTGCCGTGGCACCACTGCGCCAGCTGAACAGCAACGAGTGGGTGCTGGAGCTGTTCCACGGCCCCACCCTGGCGTTCAAGGACTTCGCCCTGCAACTGCTTGGTCGCCTGCTCGACCATGTGCTGGCCAAGCGCAACGAGCGTGTGGTGATCATCGGCGCCACCAGTGGCGATACTGGCTCTGCGGCCATCGAAGGCTGCCGCCGTTGCGACAACGTCGACATCTTCATCCTGCACCCGCACCAGCGTGTGTCCGAAGTGCAACGTCGGCAGATGACCACCATCTTTGGCGAGAACATTCACAACATCGCCATCGAAGGCAACTTCGACGACTGCCAGGAAATGGTCAAGGCAAGCTTCGCCGACCAGTCGTTCCTCAAGGGCACTCGCCTGGTGGCTGTGAACTCGATCAACTGGGCGCGGATCATGGCCCAGATCGTCTACTACTTCCATGCAGCCCTGCAGCTTGGCGGCCCGGCGCGTTCGGTAGCGTTCTCTGTGCCCACCGGCAACTTCGGCGACATCTTCGCGGGTTACCTGGCACGCAACATGGGCCTGCCGATCAGCCAACTGGTGGTGGCTACCAACCGCAACGACATCCTGCACCGCTTCATGAGCGGCAACCAGTACGTCAAGGAAACCCTGCACGCCACGCTGTCGCCGTCGATGGACATCATGGTTTCGTCCAACTTCGAGCGCCTGCTGTTCGACCTGCACGGTCGCAACGGGGCAGCGATTGCCGAACTGATGGCCAACTTCAGGCAGGGTGGCGGTTTCTGCGTGGAACAGGACCGCTGGACCGAAGCGCGCAAGCTGTTCGATTCACTGGCCGTGACTGACGAGCAGACCTGCCAGACCATCGCCGATGTATTCGCCAGCACCGGCGAAGTGCTTGACCCACACACGGCCATTGGTGTGAAAGCGGGCCGCGAGTGCCGTCGCAGCCTGGACACGCCGATGGTGGTGCTGGGCACGGCGCACCCGGTCAAGTTCCCCGAGGCTGTCGAGCAGGCCGGCGTCGGCAAGGCGCTGGAGCTGCCGGTGCACCTCAGCGACCTGTTCAGCCGCGAGGAGCGCTGCACGGTACTGGCCAATGACCTGAAGGCTGTCCAGGCCTTCGTCAGCCAGCACGGCAACCGCGGCAAGCCGTTGTAACCCTCGGCGCATCGGGGCTGCCAGTCAGCCCCGAAGCCTCAGGTATTTCCTGGGGTGGTTTCAGACGCGTCCTATTCTGGCTGGCCTTCGTCCAGCCTAGATTAGCCGGTCCTCTCAACAGGAGCGGCTCATGTACCAGCCCCATGTGTTGATTCACCAGGCACGCCCATCGCATCAGATTCTTCTGCACCAGGCGCTCAATGCCCAAGGCATCTTCCAGGTTCGCATCAGCGAGAACACTGCCGAACTTAACGCTTGTCTGTCGGCCGTGCGGTGCCCTGACCTGGTGATCGTCGATCACGCCATGCCCACCCGCACCGGCTTGGCCCTGCTCAAGAAACTGCCCGCCTCCTGCCCGGTGGTGTTTGTGGGCAGCGCTGGGCCAAGGCGGCGCGACCTGGCCCAGGAAGCCCGAGGCGTGGGTTTGCGGGTGCTGGCTGAGCTGCCATGGCCGGTATCGACGCCAGCCTTGCAAAACGCGCTGCAAACCCTGCAGCAGCGCCCATGGCGGGGTATTCAAACTGTCACAAACACACCGCATGCTCACTGAAACGGCCACGGCGTGACGAACTTTACGCTGCGCGCGCTGGTCTGCTTTCAGTACCCCCACCACCCAGCGAGTGTTCCGGATGGAAAGAATCTGCAGACTGCTCAACCAAGCACTGGCCCCTTACCAGGCTCAACTCAGCCTCGCCGATGAACGCGGCAACCGCCAGCTGACTGTTCACGATCACCTGGCCGGCATTACCTTGCAGCGCACGGTCAGCGAGTTCCAGTTGCAGGAACAGCGCCTGCTGGTGGACCTGGTGGATGGCCTGCACCGTGACCTGCAGATCGCCGAAGGGCGTTTGCAGCCCTGTGTGATTGCAGCCCTGCAGCAACGTCAGCAGCCCCAGGGAACCTTTGCCTGAGGTGTTCATCGAATGTTTCAGTGCAGCCAGCCAATGCTTCGCTCCCGTGTTGGCTGATACTGCCCCGTAAAGCCCAAGGGCTTTCGCTTGACCCCGGACGTACCTCCCCCGCGTCCGGGGTTTCTTTTTGCCTGCGGTTCACCGGGCTTCAAGGGGTGGCTGATGCTCAGTGAAGAACTGCCTGCTCTGTTCGAGATAGTCTTCCTGTTCCACAGGGGCCAGCCATCGAGCGTACGCACGGGGCAGCACTTCGCGGCGCAATGCTGGTAGCAACTGGTCGATACGCGCCACCGCAGCGCGTCCCAACGGGGTATCCGAACAGCCTACATGCAGGAACTGATAGGGGTTCACCCCCTGGATGGGATGGAACTGATAATCCGCCAGCGACCCGCCTTGCTGCTGGATCAGGTAGCGCACTTCAGGCCAGTAACCCAATACCAGGCGCAACCGCCCCAGGTGTTGCATCTGCAACAGGTTGGCGGTGGCTTCGGTGCCGTAGTGTCGGCTAAGGGCCGCGTCGGGCAACTGGCGTAGCGTGTGGTCGATCAGCGTGCCATAGCTGCGCTCGGCAACCACGCCCAGCTTGAGTGAGGTGCGGCTCATCAGCCCCAGCAGGTCCACGGCATCGCCGTCGAGGTAGGGCGCAATCAGCGGTTGGCTTTCCTTCAGTGACACCAGGCCACTGGTACGCACGCCTAGCATCGGGATGGAGAAATGCACGTAACGGGCACGTTCGGCTGTCCACAGCAGCATCGGGTCGCAAGTGAAGGTGGCTGGGTCCTGCAGCATCTGGATGCCACGGGCACGGTTGACCCGCAGAACATCATGGTCGTATTCGGGCATGTGTTCGATCAATTGCGGGAGCAGCTGGTCGATAACGCCGTGGCCTGTTTCCGGGCCCTCGAATACGGTAAAGGGCGGCAGGTCGCGCACCAGCCACAGCAGGCGCTCACGCGCTGCGGCCGGCTGGCAGAGCAGCGTGGGCAGCAAGCCGCACAGCAGGGCGAGCCTGGCCAGGCTGCCCCTGCAGCAGGGGCGGGCCAGGATCAGACCGCGCCTGCCTGGCGCAGGCCGGCGATGGCTACCGCGTCGTAGCCCAGCCGGACAAGCACTGCATCAGTATGTTCACCCAGGGCAGGCCCCACCCATTCGGCAGCGCCTGGGGTGTCCGACAGTTTTGGCACGATGCCCGGCATACGGAACGCCTTGCCGTCGGGCAGTTTGGCCTGCAGAAACATCTCGCGCGCCAGGTATTGCGGGTCGTTGAACATGTCTTCGGCCGAATAGATGCGGCTTGCCGGCACCTCGGCGGCAGTCAGCACCTGCATCAGCGTATTCAGGGGCAAGCCGTTGGCCCACCGGTCGATTACCCCATACAACTCATCGCGGCGCAGGTCGCGGCCATCATTGGTCGCCAATGCAGGGTCTTCGGCCAGGTCGTTACGGCCAATGGCCTGCATGAAGCGCTTGAAGATCGCATCGCCATTGGCGCCGATCTGCACGTGCTTGCCGTCTGCGCTGGTGTGGATGGAGGAGGGGGTGATGCCCGGCATGATGTTGCCGGTCCGCTCGCGGATAAAACCGAATATGTCGAATTCCGGCACCATGCTTTCCATCATGGCGAAAATGGCTTCGTACAGCGCCACATCCACGACCTGGCCTTCGCCGCCATTCACTTCGCGGTGGCGCAGGGCCATGAGCGCGCCGATCACGCCCCACAGTGCCGCGATCGAATCGCCAATCGAAATACCCGTGCGCACCGGCGGGCGGTCGTCGAAGCCAGTGATGTAGCGCAAGCCACCCATGGATTCACCCACCGCGCCAAAGCCGGGCTGGTCTTTCATCGGCCCGGTCTGGCCAAAGCCGGACAGGCGCACCATGACCAGCCGAGGGTTCAGCGCATGCAGCACATCCCAGCCCAGGCCGAGCTTTTCCAGTACGCCCGGGCGGAAGTTCTCGATGAGGATGTCTGCGTCGGCCAGCAGTTGCTTGAGAATATCGAGGCCCTGAGGGTGCTTCAGGTTCAGGGTGAGCGACTGCTTGTTGCGTGCCTGCACGAACCACCACAGCGACGTACCCTCATACAGCTTGCGCCACTTGCGCAGCGGGTCACCGCCATCGGGCGATTCCACCTTGATCACTTCGGCGCCGAATTCGGCGCAGATACGCGAGGCGAACGGCCCGGCGATCAGGGTGCCGAGCTCGACCACCTTGAGGCCGGCGAGGGGTTTGCTGGGCGTCGACATGGGGCATCCGTGGCAGCTGAAAACAGCCGTGGTTTTATCACAGCTCCTGAGCGGCAGATACTGCCGCGGCACAACAAGGTGTCGGATCGGTTAGACTGGGCAACTTTTATTTCGAGCAAGAAGCCCTGCGACCATGGCCCAGCCGTCCACCACCTACAAATTCGAACTGAACCTGACCGACCTCGACCGCAACGTCTACGAGAGCGTCAAGCAGACCATTGCACGGCACCCTTCGGAAACCGAAGAGCGCATGGCGGTTCGTTTGTTGGCGTACGCGCTGTGGTACAACGAGAACCTGGCGTTCGGCCGTGGCCTCTCGGATGTAGACGAACCGGCGCTGTGGGAAAAAAGTCTGGACGACCGCGTGCTGCACTGGATCGAGGTGGGCCAGCCCGACGCCGAGCGCCTGACCTGGTGCTCGCGCCGTACCGAGCGCACCAGCCTGCTGGCCTACGGCAGCCTGCGCGTGTGGGAAGGCAAGGTGGTGGGCGCGGTCAAGAACCTGAAAAACCTCAGCATCGCTGCGGTGCCCCAGGAAGTGCTGGAAACCCTGGCCACCGACATGCCGCGCAGCATCAAATGGGATGTGATGATCAGTGAAGGCACCGTGTTTGTCACCGACGACCGTGGCCAACACGAAGTGCAGTTGCAGTGGCTGCTCGGGGAGCGTGGCTGAACCACCCCATGCGTATCGAACCTCGCCCGCTGCCGCCCGCCCTGCCTTTTCTCGGTAACCTGCCGCCGTTGCTCACCCGCCTGTACGCCGCCCGTGGCGTGCAGAGCGAGGCCGAGCTGGACAAGAGCCTGGCGCGCCTGTTGCCTTATCAGCAGCTCAAAGGCATCGAGGCCGGTGTCGATTTGCTGGTGCACGCCATCGACCAGCGCCAGCGTATTCTCATCGTCGGTGACTTCGATGCCGATGGCGCCACGGCCAGTACCGTCGGCGTGCTGGGCCTGCGCTTGCTGGGGGCCGCCCACGTCGATTACCTGGTGCCCAACCGCTTCGAGTACGGCTACGGGCTGACCCCGGAAATCGTCGAAGTGGCACTGCAACGCCAGCCTGAATTGCTGATCACCGTAGACAACGGCATTTCCAGTGTCGAGGGTGTCGCTGCCGCCAAAGCCGCTGGGCTGAAGGTACTGGTCACTGACCATCACCTGCCCGGTGAGCAGTTGCCAGAAGCCGATGCCATCATCAACCCCAACCAGCCCGGCTGCACGTTCCCCAGCAAGGCGCTGGCCGGTGTGGGGGTGATCTTCTATGTACTCATGGCTCTGCGTGCACGGTTGCGCAGCCTCGGGCGTTACGCAACGCAGCCGCAGCCCAACATCGGTGAAATGCTCGACCTGGTCGCGCTGGGCAGCGTGGCTGATGTGGTACCGCTGGATGCCAACAACCGCATCCTGGTTTACCAGGGCCTCGAGCGTATCCGCGCTGGCCGTGCCCGGCCGGGGTTGAAGGCCATTCTCGAAGTGGCCCGCCGCGACCACCGGCGCATCACCTCCACCGACCTGGGCTTCATCCTCGGCCCACGGCTGAACGCTGCCGGGCGCCTGGATGACATGAGCCTGGGGATCGAATGCCTGCTGTGCGAAGACGCGGCCCTGGCCCAGGACATGGCCCAACAGCTGGACGGCCTGAACCAGGACCGCAAGTCCATCGAACAGGGCATGCAGCGCGAGGCCCTGGCCCAACTGCGGGACCTGCCGGTGGAGTCGATGCCTTACGGGCTGTGCCTGTTCGATGCCGAGTGGCACCAGGGCGTGATCGGCATCCTGGCGTCACGCCTGAAGGAGCGCTACCACCGGCCTACCATCGCCTTCGCCGATGCGGGGGAGGGTGTGCTGAAGGGGTCTGCCCGTTCGGTTCCAGGCTTTCACATCCGCGATGCGCTGGATGCCGTTGCTGCCCGCCATCCGCAGTTGATCAGCAAGTTCGGCGGCCACGCCATGGCCGCTGGGCTGTCTCTGCCAGAGGGGAATTTCCCGGCGTTTGCCGAAGCGTTCGATGAAGAAGTACGGCGCCAGTTGTGTGAAGACGACCTCACCGGCCGTTTGTTGTCCGATGGCAGCCTGGCGGTAGAGGAGTTCCACCTGGACCTGGCCAAGGCCCTGCGCAATGCCGGCCCTTGGGGGCAGCATTTCCCCGAGCCGTTGTTCCATGGGGTGTTCCAACTGGTGGAGCAGCGCGTGGTGGGTGAGCGCCACCTGAAAGTGGTGCTCAAGAGCGAGTGTGGCACCGTGCGCCTGGATGGCATCGCCTTTGGCATTGACCGCGAGGTCTGGCCGAACCCGACCGTTCGCTGGGTGGAACTGGCCTACAAGCTGGACGTGAACGAGTTTCGTGGCAATGAAAGTGTGCAGTTGATGATCGCCCACATGGAGCCGCGCTGAGGGTTGCTGGGGTTGCCGTGGTTTTTTTGGGGGTGCTCGATCTGGAAAACGACATCCCTCTCAAGCCAGGCACCCATGACCACCCAAATCCCATGGAACCTACCCCCCACCCAATCTGGTCTAGTCTGAACATTGACCGGCATCGGGCCAAGGATCGATCTGCGAGTGCCCGAGCCGGATCACCCTAGGAGTCCTTGGGAGGTGCCCTCATGAGCCTGCTGCTCGAGCCTTACACCCTGCGTCAGTTGACCTTGCCAAACCGCATTGCGGTATCGCCGATGTGCCAGTATTCCTCTGTCGATGGCCTGGCCAACGACTGGCACCTTGTCCACTTGGGCAGCCGTGCCGTGGGCGGGGCGGGGCTGGTGTTCAGCGAAGCCGTGGCGGTCACGGCGGATGGCCGCATTACCGCCGAAGACCTCGGCCTGTGGAACGACGCCCAGATCCCCCCGCTGCAACGCATCACGCGTTTCATCACCGCCCAAGGCGCCGTGCCGGGTATTCAACTGGCCCATGCCGGGCGCAAGGCCAGCACTCACCGGCCGTGGTTGGGCAAGCACGGCAGCGTCAAACCTGAAGACGATGGCTGGCAGCCCGTGGGGCCATCCCCCATTGCCTTTGACCCCGAGCATACCGCCCCCCGCGAACTGAGCCGCGATGAAATCCAGGGTGTAGTTGACGCGTTCGTCGCCGCGACCCAGCGTGCCTTGGAAGCGGGTTTCAAGGTCGTTGAGGTTCACGCCGCCCACGGTTACCTGCTGCACCAGTTCCTGTCACCGCTGAGCAACCAGCGCCAGGACGACTACGGCAGCTGTTTCGAAAACCGTATTCGCCTGACCCTGCAGGTCGTAGAGGCGGTGCGCAAGGTGTGGCCTGCGGAGCTGCCGCTGTTCGTAAGGGTGTCGGCCACCGACTGGGTGGAGGACGGCTGGAACCCGGACGAGACGGTCGAGTTGGCCCGCCGCCTGCGCGTGCTGGGCGTAGACCTGATCGACGTGTCATCTGGCGGTACCTCGAGCCATGCCGAAATCCCGACCGGCCCGGGTTACCAAACCCGCTTTGCCGAGCGCGTGCGCAAGGAATCGGAGATGGCAACCGGCACCGTCGGCATGATTACCGAACCCGCCCAGGCCGAACACATTCTGCGTACGGGCCAGGCCGATATCATCTTCCTCGCCCGTGAACTGCTGCGTGACCCCTACTGGCCACTGCACGCCGATGACGACCTGGGCGGCAACAAGGCCACCTGGCCCGCCCAGTACCAGCGGGCCACCAGCCGTGCGAATCCGATTCATGAGTCGGACTTGCGTGATTAGCACTGTTGCCCTCGCTCGCGTGTCGTAGGAGCGACCAAAGGTCGCGATGGGCTGCACAGCAGCCCCTGCAATGTCGGCTGTAGGGCCGAGTTGCCGGGGTTGCGTTGCGCCTTCATCACGAATTCAGTGCTTGATCATCACATGCCGCACGCAGGTGTAATCCTCCAGCCCGTACATCGACATGTCCTTCCCATACCCTGAATGCTTCTGCCCGCCGTGGGGCATTTCGCTGACCAGCATGAAGTGGGTATTCACCCACGTGCAGCCATATTGCAGCCGCGCCGCCAGGCGGTGGGCGCGGCCGGTGTCGCGGGTCCACACGGATGAGGCAAGCCCGTAGTTGGAGTCGTTGGCCCATGCCAACGCCTGCGCCTCGTCAGTGAAGCGGGTGACCGACACCACTGGGCCGAACACCTCGTGGCGCACGATCTCGTCATCCTGCTGAGCATCGGCCAGCACCGTTGGCTCGAAGAAGAAGCCATCCCCGGCAACGACCTTGCCGCCCGTGACCAGGCGGATGTGCGGCTGCGCGATGGCGCGCTGTACCAGGCCGGCTACCTTGTCGCGATGCTGGGCGCTGATCAGCGGGCCCAGCTCTGTACCCTCCGCATCCTGCAGACCCTGCTTGAGGCTGGCCACCGCCGCACCCAGGCGTTCGACGAAACGCTCGTAGATACCGTCCTGCACATACAGGCGGCAGGCCGCGGTGCAGTCCTGGCCGGCATTGTAGAAGGCGAACGTGCGGATGCCGTCGATGGCGGCGTCGATGTCGGCATCGTCGAACACCAGCACCGGGGCTTTGCCGCCCAGCTCCATATGGGTGCGTTTTACGCTGTCGGCGGTGGCTCCGATGATGTGAGCCCCGGTGGCGATCGAGCCCGTCAGCGAAACCATGCGCACCAGCGGATGAGTGACCAGCGGGTTGCCCACCGTCTGGCCGCGGCCAAACACAATGTTCAGCACCCCTGGTGGCAGCAGCGTCTTGGCCAGCTCACCCAGGCGCAAGGCCGTAAGCGGGGTCAGCTCCGATGGCTTGATCACCACGGTGTTACCCGCAGCGAGTGCCGGGGCGACCTTCCAGGCCAGCATCATCAACGGGTAGTTCCACGGCGCGATCGAGGCCACCACCCCCAGTGGGTCACGGCGGATCATCGACGTGTGGCCTGGCAGGTACTCGCCGGCAGCCAGGCCACCCAGGCAGCGCGCGGCACCGGCAAAATAGCGGAATACGTCGGCAATCGCGGGGATCTCGTCGTTGCGGGCAGCGCCCAGCGGTTTGCCGCAGTTCTGCGATTCCAGCCCGGCCAGCTCGTCACCGTTGGCCTCGATGGCATCTGCCAGTGCCAGCAGGGCCTGCGCGCGGTCCTTGGGGCAGGCCTGCGACCAACGGTCGAAAGCCTGATGCGCAGCACGCACCGCGCTATCCACCTGGGCTTCGCTGGCTTCCTGGATTTGCGCCAGGGCTGTGCCCTTGGCAGGGTCCAGCACGGTCCAGGCCGGGCCTTCGCCGGCAACCAGCTGGCCATTGATCAGCATCTGGGTTTGCATGGGGGTTCCTCCGGGTTCATTTGCCGCTGCCCGCTACGGCGTCGCCGCCCCGGGTCAGGTAGTAGGCGCCAAGAATGGGCAGCATGGTCACCAGCATCACCAGCATGGCAACCACGTTGGTCACGGGTACGTCACGTGGGCGGCTGAGTTGGTTCAGTAGCCAGATGGGCAGGGTTCGCTCATGGCCCGCGGTGAAGGTGGTCACGATGATTTCGTCGAACGAGAGGGCAAAGGCCAGCATGCCGCCTGCCAGCAGCGCGGAGCCCAGGTTGGGCAGGATGATGTAGCGGAACGTCTGCCAACCGTCCGCGCCCAGGTCCATCGAGGCTTCTATCAGGCTTTGCGAGGTGCGCCGCAGGCGCGCGATCACATTGTTGTAGACGATCACCACGCAGAAGGTGGCGTGGCCGACCACGATGGTGAACACACCCGGTTCGATACCCAGGCTGCGGAACGCCGAAAGCAAGGCGATGCCGGTGATGATGCCGGGCAGGGCGATAGGCAGTATCAGCACCAGCGAAAGGCTTTCCTTGCCGAAAAAGCTGCGCCGGTACAGCGCCGCCGAAGCCAGCGTGCCAAGCACCAGCGCAATCAGCGTGGCCAGGCAGGCCACCTGCAGGGAGAGGCTGATTGCATCCAGCACGTCGGGCCTGGCCAGCGCCACGGTGAACCACTTCAGGGTCAGGCCCCGGGGCGGAAAGCTGAACGCTGCATCTTCGGTATTGAAGGCGTACAGCAGAATGATCAGGATGGGAAAGTGCAGGAACAGCAGCCCGCCCCAAGCGGCCAGGCGCAGGCCCCAGGGCGCCTTGTCAGAGTGCATCGAAGGCCCCCATGCGCTTGACCACAGCGAGGTAGACGGCGATCAGCACAATGGGCACCAGGGTGAACGCCGCAGCCATGGGCATGTTGCCGATGGCACCCTGCTGGGCATAGACCATGCTGCCGATGAAGTAGCCGGGCGGGCCCACCAGCTGTGGCACGATGAAGTCGCCGAGGGTGAGCGAGAAGGTGAAGATCGAGCCGGCGGCGATGCCGGGTATCGACAGCGGCAGGGTCACCTGCATGAACGTTTGCAGCGGCCTTGCCCCCAGGTCGGCCGAGGCTTGCAGCAGCGACGGCGGCAGGCGCTCCAGCGCGGCCTGGATCGGCAGGATCATGAATGGCAGCCAGATATAGACGAACACCAGAAAACGCCCCAGGTGGGACGTGGACAACGTGCTGCCACCTACCCCTGGAATGCCCAGGATGGCCTGCAGCAGGCCGTCCAGAGCCAATTGCTGGGTGAACCACTGGGCCACACCGCCCTTGGCCAGCAGCAGGGTCCATGCGTAGGTCTTGACGATGTAGCTGGCCCACATGGGCATCATCACTGCAATGTAAAAAAACGCCTTGGTCTTGCCGCGGGTGTAGCGGGCCATGTAATAGGCAATAGGGAAGGCCAGCACCGCACTTGCCAGTGATACGGCGACTGCCATGGTCACTGTGCGCACGATGATGTCGAAGTTGGACGGGTTGAACAGCGCTGCGAAATTGGCCAGGGTCAGCGTGGGCGTCACTGCCATGGTGAAGTCATCGAACGTGTAGAAACCTTGCCACAGCAGGTTCAGCAGCGAGCCTAGGTAGATGGCACCGAACCACCCCAGGGGCGCAACCAGCAGCAGCGCCAGGTACAGGTTGGGTCGCTGGTACAGCACGTTGGACAAGGTGCGCAGTGGGGTCATGTCAGTACGCCTCGGTGTCCTGCAGCTGGGTCATGGCCTCTTGCGGCCAGTGCGCTTGCACGCGTTGCCCCGGCTGCCAGGCCTGGGGCGTAGCCTGCCAGCTGTCATTGGCCTGGCTGACCGCCAGCAGCTGGCCGCTGTCCAGCTGTACTTCGAAGCGCGTGGCACTGCCCTGGTACTGGATATCGCGCAGCAAGCCTTCGACCTGAACATGGCGGCTGTCGGGCCCGGCGGCGCCCAGGCGGATGTGTTCGGGGCGGATGGAGAAGGGCGCAGGGCTGCCGCTGAGGGCTTCGGCCAGCGGGCCACGCACCACGTTGGAGGTGCCGACGAAGGACGCCACGAAGGGGGTGGCCGGGTTCAGGTAGAGGTTGCGCGGCGTGTCCACCTGTTCGATACGGCCACGGTTGAACACCGCCACCCGGTCGGACATCGACAGCGCCTCGGTCTGGTCATGGGTCACGAACACGAAGGTGATGCCCAGTTGCCGTTGCAGGTTCTTCAGCTCGACCTGCATCTGTTCACGCAGCTTGAGGTCCAGCGCCCCCAGCGGCTCGTCCAGCAGCAGCACCCGTGGGCGGTTGACCAGCGCCCTGGCCAGCGCCACCCGCTGGCGTTGGCCGCCCGACAGCTGGGCAGGCTTGCGTGCGCCGTAGCCGGCCAGGGCGACCATGGCCAGGGCGTTTTCGGCACGGCTATGGCGCTCGGCCTTGGGCGTGCCCTTTACCTTCAGGCCGTAGGCCACGTTGTCCAGCACGTTCATGTGCGGGAACAGGGCGTAGTCCTGGAAAACCGTATTGACGTCTCGCTGGTACGGCGGCACGCCAGCGGCTTCCAGCCCATGGATGCGGATGGAGCCGCTGCTGGGCTGTTCGAAGCCCGCAATCAACCGCAGGCACGTGGTCTTGCCAGAGCCCGAGGGCCCGAGCAGGGAGAAAAATTCCCCTTCGGCGATGTCGATGCTGACCTGGTCGACTGCCTTGACCTCGCCGAAGGTGCGGGAAACCTGGGTGAACTGGACGGCTAGGGGCATGCGTGGGCTCCCGGCATCAATGTTTTCTGTGCTGTTCCCTTCGCGGGCTTACCCGCGAAGAGGCCGGCACAGGCATTCAGAAAACCTCAGCGTCCGCCCATGATCGCGATGTAGTCCTGGGTCCAGCGGCTGTAGGGCACGAACTTGCCGCCCTGCGCCTGTGGGGTTTTCCAGAAGGCAATCTTGTCGAAGTTATCGAAACCATTGGTCTTGCAGCCTTCAGCGCCCAGCAGCTGGCTGCCGGTGCAGGCAGCCGGTACGGCGGGTAACGAGCCGAACCAGGCGGCCACATCGCCCTGCACCTTGGGTTGCAGTGACCAGTCCATCCACTGGTAGGCGCAGTTGGGGTGCTTGGCCTCGGTGTGCAGCATGGTGGTGTCCGCCCAGCCGGTCGCACCCTCCTTGGGAATCGTCGAGGCGACTGGCTGGTTGTCGGCTTTCAGGCCGTTGACCATGTAGCCCCATGAGCTTGAGGCGACCACGCCTTCGTTTTTCACGTCGCTCATCTGCACCGTGGCGTCATGCCAGTAACGATGCACCAGCGGATGCTGCTGGCGCAGCAGTTCCAGCACCGCCTGGTACTGCGGTTCGGTGAGTTCGTAGGGGTCGGCGATGCCCAGTTCGGGCCTGGCTGATTTCAGGTACAGCGCGGCATCGGCGATGTAGATAGGCCCGTCGTACGCTTGCACGCGGCCTTTGTTGGGCTTGCCGTCAGGCAGGTCCTGCGGGACGAACACCACCCCCCAGGTAGTGGGCGGTTGGGGGAAAACACGGGTGTCGTAGAGCAGCACGTTGGGGCCCCACTGATAGGGTGTGCCATAGACCTGCTTGTCGACCACGTACCAGCCACCGTTCTGCAAACGCGGGTCGATGTGCTTCCAGTTGGCAATCAGTGCGGTATTGATCGGCTGTACCCGCTTGCCGGCAATCAGGCGCAGCGAGGCATCACCGGAAGCGGTCACCAGGTCATAACCGCCCTTGGTCATCAGGCTGACCATTTCGTCCGAGGTGGCGGCGGTCTTGACGCTGACCTTGCAACCGGTCTGCTGCTCGAAACCGGTTACCCAGTCGTAGGCCTTGTCGCTTTCACCGCGCTCGATGTAGCCAGGCCAGGCGACGATGTCCAGGCGCCCTTCGCCCGGGCCCAGCGCCTTGAGCGGTTCGCCGGCCTGCAGGCCGGCGCTGGCGAGCAGGGCGGTCGACAAGGCGCCGAGCCATGCGGTCTTGTGCACTGACATGGTGTTCCCTCTTGTGGAGTTCTTGTTCGGGAGGTGCTGGCGATATCGAGTCTAGTTGGCTTTTTGCCGGTCAATGCAACATCCGGATGCAAATCCGCTGTGGCGAGTTGTAGGGCAAGTCTTACTCTGGCTGTTCATTTCCTTTATGTGGAGACGCACCGATGAATACTCGGGGCCTGCTGGATCAACTGCTCAAATCGGGTCAGCAACTGCTCGAAAAACAGGCGGGCGGTGGTAAGCCTGGGGCTGGCGCCGGTGGCCTGGGCGGGCTGCTGTCGGGCGCCGGTGGCGGGTTGCTGGGCGGGGGCGCGCTGGGGGTACTGCTGGGCAGCAAGAAGGCCCGCAAGTTCGGTGGCAAGGCCCTGACCTATGGTGGCTTGGCTGCGCTCGGTGTACTGGCGTACAAAGCCTACGGCAACTGGCAGGCCAGCCAGCAGGGTGCTGCGGTGCAGCCGCAGACCGTAGACCGTGTACCACCCGCTGAAGTGGAGCAGCACAGCCAGGCGGTGTTGCGGGCGCTGGTGGCAGCCGCCAAGTCCGACGGCCACGTGGACGACCGGGAGCGGGCGCTGATCGAAGGCGAGTTCACCCGCCTGGACAATGACGGCCAGCTGCAGCAATGGCTGCATGCGGAGCTGAACAAGCCGCTGGACCCGGCAGAAGTGGCCAGCGCCGCGCAAACGCCGGAGATAGCCGCAGAAATGTACCTGGCCAGCCTGATGATGGTCGACCAGGAGAACTTCATGGAGCGTGCCTACCTGGACGAGCTGGCTCGCCGTCTGGGCCTGCAGCCGGGGCTGCGCGAAGAGCTTGAAAAGCAGGCCCGGCAGGCTGCCGCCCAGGCCTAGGCAACACGGCCGCCTCAGTGAGGTGGCATTTTGCGGCCACTGCCCGCATTTGAGCCGCAAAACTGTAGGGCGCCTGGGCTATACTTCGACGATTTTTCCCGCTCGTAGTGAATTCCTGAGGGCTGAATGTGAAGAACTGGACGTTGCGCCAACGGATCCTGGCAAGCTTTGCCGTGATCATCACCATCATGCTGTTGATGATCGTGGCAGCCTACTCGCGGTTGGTGACCATCGAGACTGCCGAGGAAGCGGTGGGCACCAACAACATTCCAGGCGTCTACTACAGCTCGATGATCCGCAGTGCGTGGGTGGACAGTTATGTCACCAGCCAGCAACTGGTGGGGCTTTCCGACCGCCGCGAACTGTCTTCGGCCGACCTCGAGCTGTTCAAAAGCTTCGAAGACCGGCTCAAGCAGCACATGGCCAGCTATCAGAGCACCATCCGTAGCGGTGAGGACCAGGCGCGCTTCGAGGCCTTCGTCCAGCTGGAGCAGACCTACGTCGGTGAAATCGGCCAGGTGCTCGATGCTTACCGCCAGCGCAACTACGCCGAGGCCCAGCGCCTGATCACCGACGTCCTGACCCCGACGTGGGTAGAGGGTCGCAAGCACCTGAACGAAGTGATCGAACAGAACCGCTTGTCTGCCGATGCGGCAACCCGCGAGATCGTCAGCGCCGTGGCCACCGCCAAAGGCAGCATGGTGGTGTCGCTGTTGATGGCCATTGCGGCCGCCGGCATTTGTGGGTGGCTGCTGCTGCGTGCCATCACCGCCCCCATGAAACAGATCGTCACCGCCCTGGACAAGCTGCGCTCGGGTGACCTGAGCATGCGCCTGAACCTGGCGCGCAAGGACGAATTCGGCGCCATCGAAGGCGGCTTCAACGAGATGGCGGAATCGTTGGCCAACTTGGTCGCCCAGGCTCAGCGCTCGTCGGTGCAGGTCACCACGTCGGTAACCGAAATCGCTGCCACTTCCAAGCAGCAGCAGGCCACGGCCACCGAGACGGCCGCCACTACCACCGAGATTGGTGCCACGTCCCGTGAAATTGCCGCCACCTCGCGTGACCTGGTGCGCACCATGACCGAGGTGACCTCCGCCGCCGACCAGGCATCGAGCCTGGCCGGCTCCGGCCAGCAGGGGCTGGCGCGCATGGAAGACACCATGCACCAGGTGATGGGGGCGGCCGACCTGGTCAACGCCAAGCTGGGCATTCTCAACGAGAAGGCCAGCAACATCACGCAGATGGTGGTAACTATCGTCAAAGTGGCTGACCAGACCAACCTGCTGTCGCTCAACGCCGCCATTGAAGCGGAAAAAGCCGGCGAATACGGCCGTGGTTTTGCGGTGGTAGCGACCGAAGTGCGGCGCTTGGCCGACCAGACAGCCGTCGCCACCTATGACATCGAGCAGATGGTGCGCGAGATCCAGTCGGCAGTGTCGGCTGGGGTCATGGGCATGGACAAGTTCTCCGAAGAAGTGCGCCGCGGCATGTTCGAAGTGCAGCAGGTGGGTGAGCAGCTCAGCCAGATCATTCACCAGGTGCAGGCCCTGGCACCCCGCGTGCTGATGGTCAACGAGGGCATGCAGGCCCAGGCCACGGGCGCCGAGCAGATCAACCAGGCACTGGCCCAGTTGAGCGATGCCAGCACCCAGACGGTGGAATCGCTGCGCCAGGCCAGCTTTGCCATCGATGAGCTGAGCCAGGTGGCTGCCGGCCTGCGCGGCGGCGTATCGCGCTTCAAAGTCTGACCGCGATGATCGACATGCAACCGCGCGCGGCGCAGGCGGACCACGACAAGGGCACGTTGTATTTGCTGTTTCACATCGATGACCAGCGTTTTGCCCTGAACGTGCATGAAGTGGTCGAGGTGCTGCCGCGCCTGCCGCTCAAACCGGTGCTGCATGCGCCAGCCTGGGTTGCCGGCATTCTTGCCCACCGGGGGCGGCTGGTGCCGGTGGTCGACCTGACCGCCCTGTGCATCGGCCGGCCTGCCGTGCAGCGCACCAGTACCCGCCTGGTACTGGTGCACTACCGTGCCGGCCTGCAGCTTGGCCTGGTGCTCGAGCACGCTACCGAAACCTTGCGTTGCCACCCTGGCGAGTTCAAACCCTATGGCGTACACAATGCGCCAGCGCCCTACCTGGGCCCGGTCCGCCAGGATGACCAGGGCATGCTGCAGCGCATCGAGGTCGGTGACCTGCTGCCTGAGACCGTGCACCAGTTGCTGTACGTGGATGAGCCAAGCGGGGCGTCGACATGAACGAGCAACACTTCTTCAACTTCCTGCGCGAACGTATTGGCCTGGACGTGGACTCGGTGGGGGCGCCGATGGTGGAGCGAGCCCTGCGCCAACGGTGCACTGCACTGCAGGCCAACGGGCTGGATGACTACTGGCTGCGCTTGCAGCAGTCGCACGACGAGCAACAGGCGCTGATCGAAGCGGTGATCGTGCCGGAAACCTGGTTTTTCCGTTATCCGGACTCTTTCACCGCCCTGGCCAGCCTGGCCCATAAACGCCTGGCCGAACTCGCCGGGGCACGGCCCCTGCGGTTGCTGAGCCTGCCGTGTTCCACGGGTGAAGAACCCTACTCGCTGGCAATGGCGCTGATCGATGCCGGTGTGGCGCCCCCGTCATTTTTGATCGACGGCATGGACATCAGCCCTATTTCGGTGACCAAAGCCAACCAGGCGACCTATGGGCGCAATGCCTTCCGGGGCAATAACCTGGGCTTTCGCGAGCGACACTTCGAAGCCCAGGAAGACGGCCATCGCCTGCACGAGCGCGTACGCCAGCGGGTAAGCCTGCAGGTAGGCAATGTGCTGGACCCCGCGTTGGCCAGCCGCGACGGGCTGTACGACTTTGTTTTCTGCCGCAACCTGCTGATCTACTTCGACGTGCCGACCCAGCAGCGGGTATTCGAAACCCTCAAGCGCCTGCTGCACCCCCAGGGCGTGCTGTTCATCGGCCCCGCTGAAGGCAGCCTGCTGGCGCGCATGGGCATGCGCCCCTTGGGCATACCCCAGTCCTTTGCTTACGTGCGCCAGGAAGAAACCCTCCCGGCGCTGCCATCCGTCGCTGATGGAAAAAGCGCGCGGAGCGTTCCCGTGCCCCCTCGCAGCCCCTCGGCGCTGTACATGCCCGGTAAGTCGCCGCCCTCGGCGCCCCTGCCTCGCCCGCTGCGTGCAGCCGTCGCTGGCGCGCCGGCACGCTCCCTTCAGGGCGAAGCCAGCACAGATACCGAACGCGAGTTGCTGGCCAGTATCGCCCGCTGCGCCAACGCCGGCGACAGCCAGCAGGCCCGCAGCGAATGCCAGCGTTACCTGCGTCAGTTCGCCCCAAGCGCACAGGTGTATTACTGGCTGGGGCTGCTCAGTGACACCGAAGGCGATGCGCCGCAAGCCCTGACGCATTATCGCAAAGCCCTGTACCTGCAACCCCAGCACCCGGAGGCCTTGGTGCACCTGGCCGCGCTGCTGGCCGCCCAGGGTGACCTGGCCGGCGCCAGGCGCCTGCAGGACCGCGCCGTGCGTGCGGGTCGGGAGCCTGGCCAATGAACAACGAGTCCTCGATCAACCTGCTCGCTGAAACCGATGTCACCATCGATGATTGCTGGAACCGCATTGGTGTGCACGGCAACAAGCAGTGCCCGCTGCTGCAGCGGCACATTCACTGCCGCAACTGCGAAGTGCACGCTGCTGCGGCCACACGCTTGCTGGACCGCTATGCACTGCTGCAAGACCGTGAGGCTGCCCAGCCTGCCCCTGCTGAAGACCGCGCCGGCCGGTCCATGCTGCTGTTTCGCCTGGGCGATGAATGGCTGGCATTGCCAACCGCCTGCCTGGCTGAAGTTGCGCCCCTGCAAGCCATTCACTCGCTGCCCCATCAGCGTTCACGGGTGCTGTTGGGGGTGGCCAACGTGCGTGGTGCCCTGGTGCCTTGCCTGTCACTGGCCGAGTTGCTGGGGGCATCGGCGGGTGCGGGTGAGCAGCGCGGTAGCCGGGCTACCCCGCGCATGCTGACGCTGGCGGCAGACGGCGGGCCGGTGGTGATGGCCGTCGAAGAGATCGACGGCATTCACCGCCTCGACCCTGGCCTGCTGGGCAGCGCCCAGGACGCAGTACGCTTCACGGCTGCGGTACTGCAGTGGCGGGGGCGCAGCGTGCGTGTGCTGGACGAACAACAATTACTGTCTGCGGTGCAGCGGAGCCTTTCATGACCCCAGAGCAAATGCGCGATGCATCGTTGCTCGAACTCTTCAGCCTGGAGGCCGATGCCCAGACGCAGGTGCTGAGCGCTGGCCTGATGGCCCTGGAACGCAACCCCACCCAGGCTGACCAGCTCGAAGCCTGCATGCGCGCCGCCCACTCCCTAAAGGGCGCGGCGCGTATCGTCGGGGTGGATGCCGGCGTCAGCGTTGCCCACGTGATGGAGGATTGCCTGGTCGCTGCCCAGGAAGGCCGCTTGCGCCTTACCGCCGAGCATATCGACGCCTTGCTGCAGGGCACTGACCTGCTGATGCGCATCGCCACGCCTGGCGATGCCGGGGCGCAGGGCAGCGTACCGGGCTTCCTGGCGCAGATGGCCGCGTTGCTTGACCCGGGGGCTGCCCTGCCGGTGGCGGCGGTTGCACCGGTTACGCCGCCCCCTGAGCCATCGCCTGCGCCACTGGCTGTGGCCATGGAACCGCCGGTGCCCGAAGTCGCCCCGCGGCGCAAAGCCGGGCGGCGTGAAGGTGAGGGCGCAGAGCGGGTGCTGCGGGTAACCGCCGACCGGCTCAACAGCCTGCTTGATCTGTCCAGCAAGTCGCTGGTGGAAACCCAGCGGCTCAAGCCCTACCTGGCCACTCTGCAACGCCTCAAGCGCCTGCATGGCCAGGGCATGCAGGCCCTCGACGGCCTGCGCCTGCAACTGGAAGCCAGCGGCCTGGGCAGCGAGGTACTCGACGCCCTGGCGCAGACCCAGCGCGTGCTGGGCGAAACCCAGCAGACCCTGCGCGAGCAGGCAGCGGACCTGGATGAATTCGGCTGGCAGGCCAGCCAGCGCGCACAACTGCTGTACGACAACGCCCTGGCCTGCCGCATGCGCCCGTTTGCCGATGTGCTGGCCGGCCAGAGCCGCATGGTCCGCGACCTGGGCCGCTCACTCGGCAAGCCGGTGCGCCTGGTGGTGGAGGGCGAGAAAACCCAGGTTGATCGCGATGTGCTGGAAAAGCTCGAGGCACCGCTGACCCACTTGCTGCGCAATGCCGTGGACCACGGCATTGAATCGCCCGAACGCCGCCTGCTGCTGGGCAAGCCCGAGGAAGGTTTGATTCGCCTGCGCGCCTCACACCATGCCGGCATGCTCAGCCTGGAACTGCTGGACGACGGTGCCGGCATCGACCTGGACCGCCTGCGTGCCAGTATCGTCGAGCGGGCCTTGTCACCGGTTGAAACCGTACTGCGCATGAGCGACGACGAACTGCTCACGTTCCTGTTCCTGCCCGGCTTCAGCCTGCGTGACAAAGTTACGGAAGTGTCGGGCCGCGGCGTCGGGCTGGACGCTGTGCAGCATATGGTCCGTGAGCTTCGTGGCGCCATCGAGCTGACCCAGACTGCGGGGCAGGGCTGTCGTTTCCACCTGCAGGTGCCCCAGACCTTGTCGGTTGTACGCAGCCTGGTGGTAGAAGTAGGCGGCGAGGCGTACGCCTTCCCGCTGGCCCACATCGAACATGCGCTGGAAGTGACCGCCGAGGAGATCGTGCAGATCGAGGGCCGGCAGCATTTCTGGCACGAAGGCCGACACGTTGGCCTGGTGGCGGCCAGCCAATTGCTCAACCGCCCGCCGGCCCAGGCCGACCAGGGCAGCCTGCGCGTGGTGGTGATCCGCGAGCGTGAACAGCTCTACGGGGTGGCGGTGGAGCGCCTGATTGGCGAGCGGGTGCTGGTGGTAATGCCGCTGGACCCGCGCCTGGGCAAGGTACAGGACATTTCTTCGGGCGCTCTGCTGGACGATGGTTCAGTGGTGCTGATTGTGGACGTGGAAGACTTGTTACGCTCCGTGGACAAGCTGCTGAGCACCGGCAGTCTCGAACGGGTCGAACGCGGTAGCGGCGGGGCGGCAGGGGTGGCTCGCAAGCGTATTCTGGTGGTGGACGATTCGCTGACCGTGCGCGAACTGCAGCGCAAGCTGCTGGGCAACCGCGGCTATGATGTCGACGTGGCAGTGGACGGCATGGACGGCTGGAATGCGCTGCGCGGCGACGACTTCGACCTGCTGATCACCGATATCGACATGCCGCGCATGGACGGCATCGAGCTGGTCACCCTGGTGCGGCGTGACCAGCGCCTGCAGTCATTGCCGGTGATGGTGGTGTCGTACAAGGACCGCGAGGAAGACCGACGGCGTGGTCTGGATGCCGGGGCCGACTACTATTTGGCTAAGGCCAGTTTCCACGACGATGCGTTGCTGGATGCTGTGGTCGAGCTGATTGGAGGTGCTCAGGGATGAAGATCGCCATCGTCAATGACATGCCCCTGGCCGTTGAGGCCTTGCGCCGGGCGATCGCCCTGGAGCCTGCCCACGAAGTGGTCTGGGTGGCCAGCAACGGTGCCGAAGCTGTCCAGCACTGTGCCGAGCGCCTCCCCGACCTGATCTTGATGGACCTGATCATGCCGGTGATGGATGGCGTGGAGGCAACCCGGCGGATCATGGCCGACACCCCTTGTGCCATCGTCATCGTCACGGTCGACCGTAAGCAGAATGTGCACCGGGTGTTCGAGGCCATGGGCCACGGCGCGCTGGATGTGGTGGACACGCCAGCGCTTGGCGCTGGGGACGCGCGCGAGGCGGCAGCACCGCTGTTGCGCAAGATCCTCAACATCAGTTGGCTGATCGGCCAGCAGCGCCCGCCTGCACCGCGGCACGTGGCCGCACCGCTACGGGAAGTGTCCCAGCGCCGCGGCCTGGTGGCCATTGGCTCCTCAGCCGGTGGGCCGGCTGCCCTTGAGGTGCTGCTCAAGGGCTTGCCGCCGGCGTTTCCGGCCGCCATCGTGCTGGTTCAGCACGTGGACCAGGTGTTTGCTGCAGGCATGGCCGAATGGCTCAGCAGCGCGGCCGGGCTGCACGTGCGGCTGGCACGCGACGGCGAGCCACCGCAGCCCGGTGAAGTGCTGTTGGCCGGCACGAACCACCATCTGCGCCTGCTCCAGAACGGCCAACTGGCCTACACTGCCGAGCCGGTGAATGAAATCTACCGCCCTTCCATCGACGTGTTCTTCGAGAGCGTGGCGCGTTACTGGTCTGGGGATGCGGTGGGGGTACTGCTCACAGGTATGGGGCGCGACGGTGCGCAAGGTTTGAAAATGATGCGCCAGCAAGGGTTTCTGACCATCGCCCAGGACCAGGCAAGCAGTGCGGTCTATGGCATGCCCAAGGCTGCTGCGGCAATTGATGCCGCAGTGGAAATCCGCCCGCTCGAACGCATCGCCGGGCGCTTGATGGAAGTTTTCGCAAAATGACGAAGTGTATTGAATCACGCCGCCAGGCCGGCAGTGATCGGGTGAACAGGCATGAATGATTTACCGATCGAAGGTTTCGCGAGCACCGACGAGAATTCGGCGATGGTGCTGTTGGTGGACGATCAGGCAATGATCGGCGAGGCCGTGCGGCGGGGGTTGGCCAATGAGGACAATATCGACTTCCATTTCTGTGCCGACCCGCACCAGGCGGTGTTGCAGGCGATGCGGATCAAGCCCACGGTCATTCTGCAGGACTTGATCATGCCTGGCCTGGACGGGTTGACGCTGGTGCGCGAGTACCGCAGCAACCCGGCCACCCAGGACATCCCGATCATCGTCCTGTCGACCAAGGAAGACCCGTTGGTCAAGAGTGCTGCATTTGCCGCAGGCGCAAACGATTACCTGGTCAAGCTGCCAGACACCATCGAGCTGGTGGCGCGTATTCGCTACCACTCGCGCTCCTACCTCACGCTGCTTCAGCGCGACGAAGCCTACCGTGCCTTGCGTGTCAGCCAGCAGCAGCTGCTGGATTCGAACCTGATGCTGCAGCGGTTGATGAACTCCGACGGTTTGACCGGGCTGTCCAATCGCCGGCACTTCGATGAATACCTTGAGCTGGAATGGCGCCGGGCCATGCGCGAGCAGCAACAGCTGTCGCTGCTGATGATCGACGTGGACTATTTCAAGGCCTTCAACGACAGCTTCGGCCACCTGGCAGGTGACGAGGCCTTGCGCCGGGTGGCCGAGGCCATTCGCAGTTCGTCGTCGCGCCCCAGCGACCTGCCGGCCCGCTATGGCGGCGAGGAATTTGCGCTGGTGCTGCCCAACACCTCACCGGGCGGTGCAAGGCTGGTTGCCGAGAAGCTGCGCCAGACGGTGCTGGCCCTGGGCATTCCCCACACCGCACCCGAGGCCGGCTCGCACCTGACCGTAAGCGTGGGCCTGGCCACCCAGGTACCGGCAATCGGCAGCCATTGCCGGCAGCTGATATCCGCCGCCGACAAAGGCCTTTACCAGGCCAAGAACGGCGGCCGCAACCAGGTTGGTATCGCCTGAACCCGCGCGCCTGCCGCCCGGTAGGCGCAAGCAGACGCGCGATGCGCCGCAACCGCGGCGCCTGGCCCACCACCGCTACCCCGTTACGGCAAACCGCATACTCGGTTATACTCGCAGGCTTTTCACCGAATTCGCACGAGTAGCCCGCCCATGGAAATCCAACCGATCCTGAACACCATCAAGGACCTCACCGAGCGTTCCCAGTCCATTCGGGGGTATCTTTGACTACGATCACAAGCATGACCGCCTGATCGAAGTCAACCGCGAGCTGGAAGACCCCAACGTCTGGAACAAACCCGAGTACGCGCAGGCCCTGGGCCGCGAGCGCGCCATGCTGGCCCAGGTGGTGGAAACCCTGGACAAGATGGCCAACGGGCTGTCCGACTGCAAGGACCTGCTCGACATGGCCGTCGAGGAGGGTGACGAAGGCGCCGTGAGCGATGTCGAGACCGAGCTGCAGGCCCTGGAGGAATCCCTGGCGCAACTTGAGTTCCGTCGCATGTTCAGCGGCGAGATGGACATGAACAACGCCTACCTCGATATCCAGGCCGGTTCTGGCGGTACCGAGGCGCAGGACTGGGCCAACATCCTGCTGCGCATGTACCTGCGCTGGGCCGACAAGCGTGGGTTCGACGCCACCATCATCGAGCTGTCCGAAGGTGAAGTGGCGGGCATCAAGGGCGCCACCGTGCATATCAAGGGCGAATACGCGTTTGGCTGGTTGCGTACCGAAATCGGCGTGCACCGCCTGGTGCGCAAAAGCCCGTTCGACTCCGGCGCCCGTCGCCATACGTCGTTCTCGGCCGTGTTCGTGTCGCCGGAAATCGACGACAAGGTTGAAATCGAAATCAACCCGGCCGACCTGCGTGTCGACACCTATCGCTCGTCCGGCGCCGGCGGGCAGCACGTGAACACCACCGACTCGGCGGTGCGTATCACCCACGTGCCAACCAATACCGTGGTGGCCTGCCAGAACGAACGCTCCCAGCACGCCAACAAGGACACCGCCATGAAAATGCTGCGGGCCAAGTTGTACGAGCTGGAGATGCAGAAGCGCAACGCCGCCTCGCAAGCACTCGAGGACAGCAAGTCGGACATCGGCTGGGGGCACCAGATCCGCTCCTACGTGCTGGACGACTCGCGCATCAAGGACTTGCGCACCGGTGTCGAGCGCAGCGACTGCCAGAAGGTGCTCGATGGCGACCTCGACCAGTACCTCGAAGCCAGCCTCAAGCAGGGGCTGTAAGCCGAACACCACCGCCGCGATACCCGGCCACTGGCCGGGGTCGCGTGCCCTGCCCGACAAGGGCAACGAATACCTGATGGAAAGACTGACGACATGAGCGACCTGAAGACCGAATCGCAAGACCTGCAACAGGAAGAAAACGCCCTGATCGCCCTGCGCAAGGAAAAACTTGCCGCGGAGCGCGCCAAAGGCAACGCCTTCCCCAACGACTTCCGTCGCGACAGCTACTGCAACGACCTGCAGAAGCAGTACGTGGACAAGACCAAGGAAGAGCTGGAAGCAGCCGCGATCCCGGTCAAGGTAGCTGGCCGTATCATGCTCAACCGCGGCTCGTTCATGGTTATCCAGGACATGACCGGCCGTATCCAGGTCTACGTCAACCGCAAGACCCTGCCTGAGGAAACCCTGGCGGCGGTCAAGACCTGGGACCTGGGCGACATCATCAGCGCCGAGGGTACCCTGGCCCGCTCGGGCAAAGGTGATCTGTACGTCGAAATGACCAACGTGCGCCTGCTGACCAAGTCGCTGCGCCCGCTGCCAGACAAGCACCACGGCCTCACCGACACCGAGCAGCGCTACCGCCAGCGCTATGTCGACTTGATGGTCAACGAGGAAACCCGCCACACCTTCCGTGTGCGTTCCCAGGTGATCTCGCACATTCGCAAGTTCCTCATCGAGCGTGACTTCCTCGAGGTGGAAACGCCGATGCTGCAGACCATCCCAGGTGGTGCGGCCGCCAAGCCGTTCGAAACCCACCACAATGCCCTGGACATGGCCATGTTCCTGCGCATCGCGCCTGAGCTGTACCTCAAGCGCCTGGTGGTGGGTGGCTTCGAGAAGGTCTTCGAGATCAACCGCAACTTCCGCAACGAAGGCGTCTCGACCCGGCACAACCCCGAGTTCACCATGCTCGAGTTCTACCAGGCATATGCCGACTACCGCGACAACATGGACCTCACCGAAGAGCTGTTCCGCGAGCTTGCGCAGCTGGTTCTGGGCAGTACCGATGTGCCGTACGGTGACAAGGTGTTCCACTTCGGCGAGCCGTTCGTTCGCTTGTCGGTGTTCGACTCGATCCTCAAGTACAACCCTGAGCTGACTGCAGCAGACTTGCAGGACGTGGACCGCGCCCGCGACATTGCCAAGAAGGCCGGCGCCAAAGTGCTGGGCCACGAGGGCCTGGGCAAATTGCAGGTCATGATTTTCGAAGAGTTGGTCGAGCACAAGCTGGAGCAGCCGCACTTCATCACCGAATACCCGTTCGAGGTGTCGCCGCTGGCACGCCGCAACGACCAGAACCCCGCCGTTACCGACCGCTTCGAGCTGTTCATTGGTGGCCGCGAGATTGCCAACGCCTACTCCGAGCTGAACGACGCCGAAGACCAGGCCGAGCGCTTCCTGGCCCAGGTGGCGGAAAAGGACGCCGGTGACGACGAAGCCATGCACTACGATGCCGATTTCGTGCGCGCGCTGGAGTACGGCATGCCGCCGACTGCAGGTGAGGGCATCGGTATCGACCGCCTGGTGATGCTGCTGACCAATTCGCCATCGATTCGTGACGTGATCCTGTTCCCGCACATGCGCCCGCAGGGCTGAGTCTGCTGCATACAGGTATGTCATTTGGGGCCGCTTTGCGGCCCCATTTGCGTTCTATGACGAGCCAACGGCATGTTCCCACCGAACATTTGGTATTGTCTGCGACACCCCAGTTCCCGAGGTTATCCCGTGACACCTGCCATGCCTGACCAGGGCGCCGCCGGCATCGCCACCGCCGTCGCCGAGAGCGTGCAATACCAAGGACGCAAAACTGCCCGCCTGGGCAGCGAACAGCGCCGTCAGCGCATCCTCGACGCTGCCATGCGCATCGTGGTGCGCGATGGCGTGCGCGGCGTGCGTCATCGCGCCGTCGCCGCAGAAGCCGGTGTGCCCCTATCGGCCACGACCTACTATTTCAAGGACATCGAAGACCTGCTCGCCGATTCTTTCGCCCAGTATGTCGAGCGCAGCGCCGCCTACATGGCCAAGCTGTGGGCCAACACCGAAGGGGTGCTGCGCCAGTTGCTCGCCCAGGGTGATGGCAGCCCGCAGGCACGCGCGCGGCTGGCCAACGAAGTGGCAGCCATGACCGCTGACTACGTGCAGCGCCAGTTGCTCAACCGGCGTGACTTTCTCATGGCCGAGCAGGGGTTTCGCCAAGAGGCGCTGCTGTGCCCCCGGCTGGCCGCGCTGGTGCGCGCCCACGAGCAGATCCTGCTGCACGGAACGCGGCAACTGCTGCAGGTTGTTGGCTCGCGCCAGCCCGAACAGGATGCGCAGATGTTGACGGCGATTATCGAGCAGATGGAATATCAGGGCCTGCTCAAGGGCGCTGATGCGCAAGCCGATGGGCAGATGCTCGCTATGCTTACCCGATACCTGCAACTGGTGCTGGCATCGGCCTGAGCATGGGTCGTCACTCAAGGAGAACCTGATGAAAGCCTGGCGTGTGGTGCTGTTGACGCTGTCATTCCTGATGCTGGGCGGTTGTCTGGTGACATTCCCACAGCCTTTGCCTGGTAACCAGGCGGCGCCCAAAGGGCTGCTGGGCAAGTGGCACAGCAAGGATGCCTGGGGTGAGCCATTGCAACTGGTGATCAGCCGCAGCGGTGCGGATGCCTACAAGGCGGTGGCCACAGCCAAGGGCAAGGCCCCCGAGGAGTACATCTTTACCGTGTCGCGCCACGGCAACCGCTGGTACCTGTCGGCCCGTGTGCCGCACACGCTGGGCGGCAACTTCGTCATCGGCGGCTTCGATATCGTCGATGGCAAACAATTGGTGGTCTATGACCTGGACCTCCAGCAGGTTCAGCAGGCCGTGGACAGCAAGGAGCTGAGCGGCCACAGCACCGAGGTGCCGCAGGATAATGGCGAGGGTGTGTTGGTCGACAGCCCGCCGGCCCGCGTGTTTGCCTACCTGGAGGACCCCGCCAATTCCGACCTGTTCGTGGAAGCCGCGCGGTTCCAGCGATCCGGCAAGTGACGCGTTGCCCTCTTCGCGGCTAAAGCCTCGCGCATCTGCCAGCAGTGTCACCCCCGGCCCCGCAGAAGGAGTACCCGTTGGACGAATACCAACAAACCATACGTACCCTGTCCGATCGCATCGTCGCGGCACAAACCCCCATCCGGGTGCTGGATGCGGTGAAGTGGGACGACGGCATCCGCCAGGGGTTCTTCGAAGCCAAGGGCAAGGAGCCCCCAGCCGTTGACCGTGCCTACTACCACGCGCGGCCGCTGGGCTTTGACTCTAGCGCGGTCAAGGCAGAGTTCCAGGCCATCGAGCGTGACATCATCCGTCAGCTCGGCCAGTTCAGCCCGGTAGGGCAGATCATGAAGCGCATGTGCCGCGAGTACCGCATGGTGGTGCGAATGCTCGAGGCCCGTGGCACCGAGGACTTCGGGCTGATTTCCCAGGAGTTGTACGGCGCGGCGTCCGACGTGTTCCACGCCGGCGACCCGACCTTGGCCGACCTCGGCCTGATGCTCTCGGATTACCTGAACAACATTGATGGCCGTGGCGACCTCAAGGACGAACCCAAGAACCTGACCGCCAAGGAAGCCGTGGCCATTTTGCAGCGGCGCTTGAACACCGTGTTTGGTGAGGCCGAGAGCACCATCCGGGTATTCGAGTCCGATGGCATCGTCGCCGACGCCGCAGCGGGCGCCGACTATATCAAGGTGCGCGCCGACGCCATGTTCAATGCCCGTGACGTGCGGGCGCTGGAAGTGCATGAGGGGCTGGTGCATGTGGGCACAACGCTCAACGGCCTGAACCAGCCCATCTGTACCTTCCTGGCCAAGGGCCCGCCTTCTTCGACGGTGACCCAGGAGGGCCTGGCCATTTTGATGGAGGTGATCGCCTTCGCATCCTACCCCAGCCGCCTGCGCAAGCTCACCAACCGCACCCGGGCCATCCATATGGTTGAGGAGGGCGCCGACTTCATGCAGGTGTACCGCTTCTTCCATGAGCAGGGCTTCGACATGGCGCAGAGCTACAGCAACGCCAGCCGTGTGTTCCGTGGCTCGGTGCCGGATGGGCTGCCATTCACCAAGGACTTGTCCTACCTCAAGGGCTTCATCATGGTTTACAACTACATTCAGTTGGCCGTGAAGAAGGGCAAGCTGGAACAGATCCCCTTGCTGTTCTGCGGCAAGACTACCCTCGAAGACATGCGCACCTTGCGCCAGCTGGTCGAGGAAGGCCTGGTGGAGCCGCCCAAGTACCTGCCGGAGCAATTCCGCGACCTTAACGCGTTATCGGCCTGGATGTGCTTTTCCAACTTCCTCAACCACCTGAGCCTGGACCGTATTGAAACCGACTACGCCAACATTCTGTAGCGTGCGCCGCCTGCTTGCCGTGGTCATCGCCATGCTGGCCCTGAACGGCTGCAGCAGCCTGCTGTTCTATCCCGAGCGTGGCCAGGCATTCACCCCGGAGCGTGCCAAGCTTGCATACCAGGATGTCACCCTGGTTGCGGCCGACGGTGTGCGGTTGCACGGTTGGTGGCTGCCTGCCAAAGCGGGTGTGCCGGTCAAAGGCACGGTGCTGCACCTGCACGGCAATGGCGGCAACCTGCCCGGGCACCTGGGGGGCAGTTACTGGCTGCCGGAGCAGGGCTACCAGGTGTTGCTGATCGACTACCGCGGCTATGGCTTGTCGGAAGGCAAGCCCCGGTTGCCGGAGGTGTACCAGGACATCGCTGCTGCCATGGCCTGGCTCGACCAGGCGCCGGAGGTCAAGGGCAAGCCGTTGGTGCTGCTCGGCCAAAGCCTTGGCGGCGCCATGGCCATTCACTACCTGGCCGCGCACCCCGAGCAGCGCCAACGCTTCAGTGCACTGGTGTTTGACGGCGTGCCGGCCAGCTACCGCGCGGTGGGCCGTTACGCGTTGAGCACGTCCTGGATGACCTGGCCGCTGCAGGTGCCGTTGTCGTGGCTGGTGCCGGACAGCGACAGCGCAATCAACGCCATCGAGCAGCTGACCAGCCCGCCCAAGCTGTTCTTCCACAGCATCGACGATGACCTGGTGCCGATGGACAACGTGATCCGCCTGTACCAGCACGCGCCGCCACCCCGGGTGTTGCAGCTGACCCGGGGCGGGCACGTGCAAACGTTCGCCGACCCCACCTGGCGCGAAGTGATGCTGCGTTTTCTGGATGACCCCAGCCACTTCAGCAGCCTGAGGCGGCTGGCCGAGCTACCGAATTCCCCTGACGAGAAGGCCCCGCAATGAGTGAAGAACGCAACGCCATACCGCTGATCCTTACTGGTGTTGGCACGATCATCGTGACGGTTGGGGCCTTGTGGTACTACGGTTACCTGCACTTTGCCAAACCGCAGGATGCCTTGTTGCTGCAGGATTTCACCATGCTCAAGACCGTACCCGGCGAAGACTACAAAGTCTCGCTGGAGCCGGCGTTGCAAGTAGCGCAGTGCGTAGATGGCGTGCTGGTGCTGTTCGATACCCAGCAGAAGGGCCTGACGGGCGTACTGGTGGATAACCGCAAACGCGCGGTGAGGTGCATGGGCGAAGAAACGCCTCAGCAGGTGCAGTGAAAGTGTGGCGGTGGTCAAGCGGTTGTGAGCGTGTTCGCAACAAAAGGTAAGAAGAGGCGGACTTTTTCGAGATTCATCGCTTCGTGAGGGTACGCCCTTCAGGTGTTTGACACCGTGGGCGGCGTTGCCAGCTCAACCTCTGCCCCTTGTGATCGCATTAGTTCGATGACCTTTACGAGCTCATCGTGGGTCAATGCGAGCATGGCGGCCATGTAGAAATGCATCTGCATACCAAGCTCTCGTGGCGTGGCCCCGCCCGTATACTTGCGCCACTGAGCACCCTGTGCCAAGCCAGCGAGATCGGCCATCTGAGGGCTGGTAAAATTCAGCTCACGCTTGATCCGTGCAAGATCGCCTGCAGATGGCGGACCGTATTTTTGAATTCGTTTCATGGGTATATAGATAGACGCGAGGCGCTGAGGCCAGCATCGTTCAGGAGAACAGAGTGAAGGCCAGCCAGCTCATCGCGAGCGCAAATACAGCGCCAGCCGTGGCGGACACGATCATCTTGAGGGTGTCATGTTGAGCGCTCTCGCGAATTTCACTGCTCAATAGGGCCAAATTTTCCCGCATTTGCCGGATAGCTTGATCGTGGCTCATATTCTTCCTCGCTTGGGGTTCAACGCCTTGCCTGTTGCAAGCCCCAGGGTTAGCGATACTTTCGCCCGGATGAGCATAAAGCTCAAGCCCGATAGGCGGAAGTATGGGTGAGGGAAGCCCGTTTTTCAGAGCTTGTGAACAAATGCAGCAGCGGTGACTATCACCGTCACCAAGCCGCCGACTGCTACGAACGGGTAAAAAATTGTTTCCCGCTTGATTTTCTGCGTTTCGGCTATCAGCTTTCTTGCTTCAGATGTCAGTTTGTGGACTTCGGCCTGCAATCTATCAAACTCTAATTCTTCTCTGTCATTCATAAAACATCCGCCCGAGCCCAAGGTCGCACGCAGTGCCAACGGTAGCTATCATGATGTACCCTTAAGGTACGGCTTGCAACTGCTGCGGGCCTGAATGAAAAAATCCGATACCAGTAAGCTGATATCGGATTTTTTGAAGCCCGGCCGGGGCCCTGTGCTCAAGCGGCGGGCATCAGCGCTCAGCGAGGCTGGTTCCCACAGCCGAACGCGTGTTAGCGCATCGACGAGCGCGGTGCTACCGGCTGGTTGTCGTTGGAGATGGTGACTTCTACGCGACGGTTCTGGGCACGGCCAGAGTTGCTGGAGTTATCCGCTACCGGGTACTCCTTGCCATAGCCCTGCGACACGATGCGAGCCGGGTCTACGCCTGCGCGAACCAGTGCCATGCGCACGCTGCCAGCGCGGCGCTCGGACAGCGACTGGTTGTAGTTGGCCGAACCGACGCTGTCGGTGTAGCCCTCTACGATCACCTTGCGCTCAGGGTTTTCCTGAAGGAACTGGGCCAGCTTGGTGATGTTCGGGTAAGCGTTGCTTTTCAGCTCGGCCTTGTTGAAGTCGAACAGCACGTCGCCGAAGGTCACCAGGGTGCCACGGTCGGTTTGCTTGGCGTTCAGGCTCTGCTGCAGCTTGGCGATCTGGGCGTCACGGGCGTCCAGTTTGGCCTGGGCGCGCTGGGCAGCGGCGTTTTTCAGGTCACCTTCTGCGGTGCGCAGGGCGATGGTCTGCTTGGCCACTTCGACGCGCTGGTTGGTCAGGTAGGCCAGCTGGTCGACCTTCTTGTCGTCTTCACGGTCCATGTAGGCCTTGTCGGCCTTGTTCAGCCAGTCCTGGGCATCCTTGGTTTCAAGGGCTGCCACTTTGCTGGCTTGCGGATCGCTCTGCAGCGACGAGAAGTTGGTGCGTGCCGCTTCCAGGTTGGCGTTCGGGTCGTGGGAGCAGGCTGCCAGACCAACGCTGAGGGCCAGAAGAGCGGGAATCATGACGTGTTTGCGCATAGTGTTCATCCTTTGATCGAATACGAAGGCTAGGGTTGGCGGGGCAGGGCTCACTGAGCGCTGCGCAGGCCTTCCTCACGTACGTCCTGAACGCCCTGACGGGCATCCTGCACGGCCTTCTGGGCCTTGGCCGCCTGGGCCTTGCGTTCGGCGAGGCGAGCGTCCCATTCGGCCTGCTCGGCCAGACGCTTGGCTTCGTCGTACTTCTTGTCATGCATGGCGATTTCGGCCTGCTTGAACTTGTCCTGTGCTGCTTTCATTTCGACAGCAGCGTACTCGGTGCCCCCTGCGCTCACGGCAGCGTTCACGGCGGACTGGGTTACCGCGTACTGCTCGGTCGGCGGGTTGCCTGCACAGCCGGCCAGGACCAGGCTACTGCCCAGGGCCAGCGCGGCCAGCTTGAACCCGCGCACGTGAGAGGATGACGGTTTGAAAGTGCGGGTTTTCATGGTGGTCAGCTCCATTGGATCACTCCTGATAATGACGATGTCCGTAGCAGTCCATCGCTCATCCCCCCCAACCGTTTCCGTACGCTTCAGCTGAATGACGCACAAGTACCGGTGTGCAGGGTTTTAGCGTGATGGCTATTGGCTCCGACTGGAACATTTTTCGAATAGTTCAGAAAAATCTCCCTCGGTTGGCCAACAATTTCTGACTGGTTGGTCAGCGCCCAGGCCCGGGCAAGTCCCGCCTGGGCGGGTGCGCTCGCCAATTTCCGGTACAACGGGCTGTGTCATTGCTCGCCGTCGCCAGGCTTGGCGCGTGCGTGCAGGTGATGGCGTGATAGCGCCAGAAACCTGGGGGTAGGGCCCACATCCTCGTACAGCGGGTCGCCTTCCTCATCGGTGGCGATCACCTGGTGGCCCTGCACGTAAGGGAAGCTGGCTTCCAGTTCCTCAAGGGCCGCAGCTACCAGTTCGCCGAGCAGTTCCTCGGCGGTGCGTTTGGGGTACATGTCGATCAATGCGGCCAGACGCGCTTCGGACTCCAGGTCCAGGTGCAACACATGTTCTGTGCGGCTGAGGGCGCCGGCGGCATTTTGTTCCCAGTGCTGGGCGAGTTCACGTATTTTCATGGTGGCCTCTGGTAACGCCTGTCAAAAGGCATGCAGTGCATGGGAGTGTCGTGGCTTCACTTTAGTTTGCTTTGGCCGAAGGTGGCTTGCCTTTGCGCCCTGGCTGTAGGCACTCTTGATGCAACCACGGCCTTCACCGGCTGTGCGCGAAGCCTTACCAGGGATGCAAGGCGCCTGAGCTGCGCCACAGAGAGGGCCAATGACCGATATCGATGTGCGTTTGCGTGAAGATGTCCATGTGCTGGGCGAGCTGCTGGGTGAGACCATTCGCCAGCAGCATGGCGAAGCGTTTTTGCAGAAGATCGAAGCCATTCGTCACAGCGCCAAGGCCGATCGCCGCAGCGCGGGCGAACAGCTCAGTTCAACACTCGGCGACCTGGCAGAGGATGACCTGCTGCCGGTGGCCAGGGCCTTCAACCAGTTTCTGAACCTGGCCAACATGGCCGAGCAGTACCAGCTGATCCGCCGTCGTGATGGCGACCAGCCCGAACCCTTCGAGGCGAGGGTGCTGCCAGAGTTGCTGGCCCGTCTGAAACAAGCTGGCCATGGCAACCAGGCCTTGGCCGACGAGGTCGCTGCGCTGGATATCCAGCTGGTGCTGACCGCGCACCCTACCGAGGTGGCACGCCGCACCCTCATCCAGAAATACGACGCCATTGCCGGGCAACTGGCTGCTCAAGACCACCGTGACCTGACCCCTCAGGAGGCCGAGCAGGTGCGTGAACGGCTGCGCCGGCTGATTGCCGAGGCCTGGCACACCGAAGAAATCCGCCGCACACGCCCTACACCTGTCGATGAAGCGAAGTGGGGCTTTGCCGTCATCGAGCATTCGCTCTGGCAGGCAATTCCCAGTCACCTGCGCAAGGTCGACAAGGCCTTGCACGATGCCACAGGCCTGCGCTTGCCGCTCGACGCCGCGCCAATCCGCTTTGCGTCGTGGATGGGCGGTGACAGGGATGGCAACCCCAATGTCACTGCCGCGGTTAGCCGCGAAGTGCTGCTGCTGGCCAGGTGGATGGCCGCCGACCTGTTCCTGCGCGACATCGACGCGCTGGCAGCGCAGTTGTCCATGCAGCAGGCCAGCAATGCCTTGCGCGAGCGTGTCGGGGACAGCGCTGAACCTTACCGTGCACTGCTCAAGCAACTGCGCGACCGCCTGCGGGCCACGCGCGCCTGGGCACATGCCGCCCTTGCGGGCAGCCAGCCGCCCGGCGCCGAGGTGCTGGTTGATAACCGTGACCTCATTGCGCCTTTGCAACTGTGCTACGACTCCCTGAACGAATGCGGCATGGGGGTGATTGCCGATGGCCCGCTGCTGGATTGCCTGCGCCGGGCCGTTACCTTCGGCCTGTTCCTGGTACGCCTGGACGTGCGTCAGGACGCTGCCCGCCACCGCGATGCCTTGAGTGAAATCACTGAGTACCTCGGCCTTGGGCGTTATGCGGACTGGGACGAAGACCAGCGCATCAGCTTCCTGCAGGATGAACTGAAGAATCGCCGGCCGTTGCTGCCCGGGCATTTCACGCCTGGGGACGACACCGCCGAAGTGCTTGCCACTTGCCGGGAGATCGCAGCCGCGCCAGGCGCTTCGCTGGGGTCTTACGTGATCTCGATGGCTGGCGCAGCCTCTGATGTGCTGGCCGTGCAACTGCTGCTCAAGGAAGCCGGCCTGACCCGCCCGATGCGTGTGGCGCCGCTGTTCGAAACCCTGGCGGACCTAGACAACGCCGGCCCGGTGATACAGCGCCTGCTGGGGCTGCCCAGTTACCGTGACAGCCTGCACGGCCCACAGGAAGTGATGATCGGTTATTCCGATTCAGCCAAGGATGCTGGCACCACGGCCGCCGCCTGGGCGCAGTACCGCGCCCAGGAGAGCCTGGTGCGCATCTGCGCCGAGCATGAGGTTGAGCTGCTGCTGTTCCATGGCCGAGGCGGCACGGTAGGGCGCGGTGGTGGCCCTGCACACGCCGCCATCCTGTCGCAGCCGCCTGGCTCGGTCGCCGGCCGGTTCCGTACTACCGAGCAAGGGGAGATGATCCGTTTCAAGTTCGGCCTGCCGGGCATCGCCGAGCAGAACCTCAACCTGTACTTGGCCGCGGTGCTGGAGGCGACCCTGCTGCCCCCGCCGCCGCCGCAACCCGCCTGGCGCGAGGTGATGGACCAATTGGCCGCCGACGGCGTCAAGGCCTACCGCGCAGTGGTGCGCGAGACGCCGGACTTCGTCGAGTATTTCCGTCAGTCCACCCCAGAGCAGGAACTGGGCCGCCTACCGCTGGGCAGCCGCCCGGCCAAACGCCGCGCCGGGGGTATCGAAAGCCTGCGGGCCATTCCGTGGATTTTCGGGTGGACCCAGACCCGCCTGATGCTACCGGCATGGCTGGGCTGGGAAACCGCCCTGAACAATGCACTGGCCAGTGGGCAAGGGGCGATGCTGGCGCAGATGCGTGAGCAATGGCCGTTTTTCCGCACCCGCATCGACATGCTCGAGATGGTGCTGGCCAAGGCCGATGCGCAGATCGCCGAGGCCTACGACGAACGTCTGGTGCAACCTGAACTGCTTCCTTTAGGTGCGCATTTGCGCGACCTATTGTCGCAGTCGTGCCAGGCGGTACTGACCCTGACCGGGCAACCGGTGCTACTGGCACACAGCCCGGAAACCCTCGAATTCATCAGCCTGCGCAACACCTACCTGGACCCGCTGCACCGGCTGCAGGCCGAGCTGCTGGCGCGCTCGCGCGCCCGCGAAGCCGCGCTGGACAGCCCGTTGGAGCAGGCCTTGCTGGTGACAGTGGCGGGGATTGCAGCGGGGCTGCGCAACACCGGTTGAGGCTGTAGGGGGAGTGCCCACGCGCACATTGCTGCGCCTTGTGCGCGGGTGCTGGCAGCCGGGTTGCGACGGGCGCAACCGCCTGCAGGGTTGGCCTCAAGTGGCGCATTCCTGCAACTTTGGGACGCTTGTCTGGCTGCCGGGCGCTGTGTATCTTGAGCAGCCCTCTGGCCGCTTTATGGCCATACCGATATTTCCGGACTTGGCCCTGGTCGCCGAATCCATTGAATTCCATAAAAAAATTTGAGGAGCACAAGATGCGCGTAATTCTGCTGGGAGCTCCCGGGGCCGGTAAAGGTACTCAGGCAAAGTTCATCACCGAAAAGTTCGGTATTCCGCAGATTTCCACCGGTGACATGCTGCGTGCCGCCGTCAAGGCGGGCACCCCACTGGGCCTGGAACTGAAAAAAGTCATGGATGCGGGCCAGCTGGTGTCCGATGAACTGATCATCAACCTGGTCAAGGAGCGCATCGCCCAGCCTGACTGCGCCAACGGCTGCCTGTTCGACGGCTTCCCGCGCACCATCCCGCAGGCCGAGGCCATGGTCAAAGCCGGCGTGGCCATCGACGCCGTGGTCGAAATCGCCGTGGATGACGAAGAGATCGTTGGCCGCATGGCTGGCCGCCGTGTGCACCTGGCTTCGGGCCGCACCTATCACATCCAGTACAACCCGCCGAAAGTGGAAGGCAAGGACGATGTGACAGGCGAGGACCTGATCCAGCGCGACGACGACAAGGAAGAGACGGTGCGCCATCGTCTGTCGGTCTACCACAGCCAGACCAAGCCGCTGGTGGAGTTCTACCAGAAGTTGTCCCAGGCAAACGCCGGCAAGCCGAAGTACAGCCACATCGAGGGCGTGGGTTCGGTCGAGGCAATCACTGCCAAGGTGCTGACCGCGCTGAGCTGAGCCGATCAGGTTGGGCGCCCCGTGCGCCCAGCCTCACCATAACGTTCCCCCGCCCGCTGTCGCTGCTTTATACTGCTGCGTTCTCCCAAGCACCTGGAAACCCGTTCGATGACCACCCTGTTGGCCCTGGATACCGCTACCGAAGCCTGTTCCGTTGCGCTGCTGCATGACGGCAAGGTAACCAGCCACTACGAAGTCATCCCCCGTATGCACGCGCAAAAGCTGCTGCCGATGATCAAGCAGCTGCTGGCCGAGTCCGGGGTAGCGCTTGGCGCGCTGGATGCCATCGCCTTTGGCCGTGGCCCGGGTGCCTTTACCGGTGTGCGCATTGCCATCGGTGTGGTGCAGGGCCTGGCGTTCGCACTCGAGCGCCCGGTGCTGCCGGTGTCCAACCTCGCCGCCCTTGCCCAGGGGGCCCTGCGCGAGCAGGGCGCACAACAGGTGGCGGCCGCCATCGATGCGCGCATGGATGAAGTGTACTGGGGCTGCTACCAGGCCTGCGCAGGTGAAATGCGCCTGGTGGGCGCCGAAGCGGTGTTGCCGCCCGAGCAGGTGGCATTGCCTGAGGGCAGCACCGGCCAATGGTTCGGCGCCGGGACCGGGTGGGGTTATGCCGACCGGCTGGCTGTGCCCGTGCAGGCCAGCAACGCCACTGCCTTGCCCGGTGCGCAAGACGTGCTGAGCCTGGCCAGCTTCGCCTGGGCGCGTGGGGAGGCCATTGCAGCTGACCAGGCGCAACCGGTGTACCTGCGCGACAATGTGGCGACGCCCAAGAAGGCCTGATGCTACTCGTCGGTTATTACCGATAGCGCTATAACTCTTTGCTCGAAATGTGGTCAAGTTATCAATCGGGCATTAGTAACAAGTGCCCGATGCTGCTAGATTGCCATCACTGGCCCTGAGTGCTCTCCCATGCGTATCGACGGTTTCTCCTCGCAGTCTTACCCAATCAAGCGCCCGCCGCGCAAGGCTGGGGTGCGCGAAGCATCCGTGGATGATGCGGAAGTGGTTGAGGAGCAACTTGCCCAGGAGCCTACCCCCCGCCGTCGTTCTGCATTGCCTGCCCGCCAGCAGGACATGGTGTTCCCCCGCGCCCGTGACAGGCGCACCGCCACGGCGCTGGCCAGCTACCTGAGTACTGCCGGTTTCACCGATTGGGACATGGAAGTGCTGGGGCTGGACCTGTACATTTGACGGATGATTCCGTCGCCATTGCCTTACTACCTGGGTTGCCCGTCGTGGAGCGAAAGCGCCTGGCGTGAGTACCTGTACCCTGCCGATGCGAGCAGCAACGAGATGCTCGGCCTGTACAGCCAGGTATTCAACGCCGTTGAGGGCAACACCACGTTCTACGCCAGGCCTGCGCCCGCGACTGTCGCCCGCTGGGCCCAGGTGATGCCAGAGCATTTCCGTTTTACTGCCAAGTTCCCACGGGATATCAGCCACGAGGGTGACCTGCGTGACCAGCTGGAGCCTGCGTTCGACTTCACCCGGCTGATGGCCCCGCTGGGGCGTCGCGTTGCGCCGTACTGGTTGCAGTTGCAGGCCTCCTTCGGCCCAGCGCGGCTGGCGGAACTGGACCAGTTTCTGCAGCAGATCGGTGTGCCCGTGGCGGTGGAGGTGCGTCACCCCGCGTTTTTCGCGAAAGGCGAGGAAGAACGCGCACTCAACCGGTTATTGCATGCCTGCGGCGTGGAACGTGTGTGCCTGGACCCGCGAGCCTTGTTCAGCTGCACCTCCCGCGACCCCGCGGTGCTGCATGCCCAGGCCAAGAAGCCCAAGGTACCGCCGCGCCCGGCAGCCTTCAGCCAGCATCCCCAGGTGCGCTTCATCGGCCACCCGCAACTGGAGGCCAATGAGCCCTTCCTGACGCCGTGGGTGGAAAAGGTTGGCGCCTGGATCGAAGAAGGGCGCAGCCCGTACATCTTCCTGCACACCTCGGACAACCGCCTGGCTGCGGCGCTGGCGCAGCGTTTTCATCAACGGCTGATGCAGCGCCTGCCGGGGCTGGCGGCACTGCCGGAATTGCCACGCGCACCTGAGGTCGAACAACTGGGTCTACTCTGACCCTTTCTGACTGCCGGAGTGTAACCATGGATGTACAAACCCTGCGAGCCGAAGCCTTCAAGGCTCTGCATGAGCGCGATGGCGCCTTCGTCATCCCCAACCCCTGGGACGCAGGTTCGGCCAGGTTGTTGGCCAGCCTGGGTTTCGAGGCGCTGGCCACCACCAGTGCAGGCCTGGCCTTCAGCCTTGGGCGGCCCGACGCAGAGGGGGCGCTGGGCCTGGATGAGGTGCTGGATAACGCCGGCGAGATCGTTGATGCCACCCCGTTGCCGGTGGCTGCCGACCTGGAGAACGGCTTCGGTGACCTGCACGAAGCCTGTGCCCTGGCCATCCAGCGTGCCGCCGAGGCCGGCTTGGTGGGGGGTTCCATCGAGGATGCCAGTGGCCAGCAGGCGTCGCCCATCTACGACATGGGGCTGGCAGTCGAACGGGTGCGCGCTGCGGTGCAGGCGGCCCGCGGGTTGCCGTTCCCGTTTACCCTGTGTGCTCGTGCTGAGAACCTGCTGCACGGGCGCCAAGACCTGGATGACACCATCCAGCGCCTGCAAGCCTATGCCGAGGCGGGGGCCGATGTGCTCTATGCCCCGGGCCTGCGTACCGCCGAGGAAATACGCGCGGTAGTGCAGGCCTTGGCGCCGCGGCCTGTCAACGTGCTGATGGGCATGAGCGGCGTGTCGCTGAGCGTCAACCAGTTGCAGGACCTGGGGGTACGCCGCATCAGCGTAGGCTCGTCCATGGCCCGGGCGGCCTTCGGCGCCTTGCACCGCGCAGCGGTGGAGATTCGTGAGCAGGGCATGTTCAGCTACGGCGAACACGCGTTGCCGTTCGAACAGCTCAACGACCTGTTCCGCCGCTGATGCGCCTGTTGCTGGGGTTGCTGGCCGGTGGGCTATTGCTGGCAGCCCTGGCCTGGCAACTGGGCTGGCGCCTGCCGGCCCAGTGGAACCCTTTGGCACCGCTGGATGTGCGCCAGCCGCCCAATTTGCTGACCGCCTACAAACTGTCGCGCCTGCGCGATGACCCGGTACTGTGCCGCCAGGCGCTGGAAACCAGCCAGTTGCGCTACCGTGCGCAGGCCGACAGCCCCGCGCCGGCCAACTGCCCCTTGCGCAACGTTTGGCGTATCGAGGGTGGGGAAGCGCGGCTGAGCAGCAGCTTTCTGGCCACATGCCCTTTGGCAGTGGCTTATGCGCTGTTCGAGCGCCATGGCTTGCAGCCGGTCGCGCAGCGGGTACTGGGCCAACCCGTGGCGCAGGTCGATCACTTGGGCAGTTTTGCCTGCCGCAACGTTTACCACCGCAAGGAAGGCAGGCTGAGCCAGCATGCCACGGCCAACGCCTTCGATATCAGCGGCTTTCGCCTACAGGATGGCCAGCGCATCGTGCTGGCCCGTGACTGGCAGGCGGGCGGGCAGAAGGCAGCGTTCTTGCGCGAGGTGCAACAGGCTGCCTGTGAGCAGTTCAGTACGGTACTGGGCCCGGAGTACAACGCGGCGCACCGTAATCATTTCCATGTAGACATGGGCCGCTGGCAGATCTGCCGCTAGCCTCAGGCGTGGGCGCGAACGTTGTTGAGCACCACCGGGCGCGCCCAGTGGATATCGAACGCCAGGTCGCTCTGCTGAATCGCCAGGGTGGATTCGTCGTAGGGCTCGGGCGCCGGGTCCAGTAGATGCGTTTCGAATTCGGCGATGGGCAGGAACAGCGGGCGCGGTGCAGGCCCCGGGCGGGGCTCGGCAACAGGGTGGCCCTGGCTCATGACCACCGGGCGCAACCAGCTGTTGTCCATGTCCAGCTGGCGCTGCTGCTCGATCAGGTCGATAGCGCTGTAGGGCTCGGGTGCAGGTGGCAACAGCTTGGCTTCCAGTTCGGCCTTGGGCAGGAACAACGGCTCTGGCGGTGCCACTACAGTGTCTAACACCGGGCAGGCGCGCTGGGCATCGATCAGGGCCAGGGCACGGGCACCCCCCACAGGTTCTCCACTGTCCTTGTCGTGCTGTTCCAGCGCCTGGCTGAAGCCATCAACCGGCAGCGCTTGCTGTTCGGCCATGGCCCGGGCAAAGAAATCCTGCCACAGGTGGCTGACGCCCCCGAGTGCCTGGGTGTTGTGCTGACTGTAGTTGCCGACGGGCGACAAATAGGTCAAGCCGATGGGAAGAGTTTCTGACATGGCAGCCGCGCGCGTTGTGCTCTGGCAGAATAGCGGGATATTGCCTGTATCGGCCGTGGTGGCCGGTTCATTAAGGGTAGCGTTGGTTTTTTCAGGTGTAGACGATGCAAGAGCAAGGTGTGGTGATAAGGGTCGAGGCAATGGCTGGCGAGTACGCCGAGCAGGCCCAGGTGTGGGCCGAGCGCCTGGGCCTGCCGCTGCAGCAGGATGAGGCCGAATTTGCGGTGCAAGTCGGGGCCGATGGTTTGCAGATCCAGCAATTGGGCCCCCACGCGCCCGGACCGGTGCGGGTGGACTTTGTAGAGGGCCAGGCCGCCCATCGGCGCCAGTTCGGCGGTGGCAACGGGCAGATGATTGCCAAGGCCGTAGGCATTGCCCAGGGCATACGGCCGCAGGTACTGGACGCCACTGCTGGCCTGGGCAAGGATGCGTTCGTGCTGGCCAGCCTGGGCTGCCGGATGACCCTGATCGAGCGCCAGCCACTGATCGCCGCGTTACTGGAAGATGGCCTGGCGCGGGCGCAGCGGGATGAAGAGGTGGGGCCGATTGTAGCGCGCATGCGCCTGCTGACGGGCAACGCCATCGAGCGCATGCGCGGCTGGGAAGGCGAGCCGCCACAGGTGATCTACCTCGACCCCATGTTCCCGCACCGCGACAAGAGCGCGCTGGTGAAGAAGGAAATGCGCGTGTTCCGCCCATTGGTTGGTGACGACCTGGACGCCCCGGCCCTGCTTGAAGCCGCCTTGGCGCTGGCCAGCCACCGGGTGGTGGTGAAGAGGCCGCGCAAGGCGCCCATCATTGAGGGGCCAAAACCAAGCCACAGCCTTGAGGGCAAGTCCAGCCGGTATGATATTTATCCAAGAAAGGCCTTGAAGGCCTGACCATGACAGGGGGGGCTCGCGTCAGCTTTCAGGCCGATACGCCCGCAGGAACAAGCCCACCACCCCGCGTACATGTGCCTCGGCCTCATCAGTATCCAAGGGGCCTGAGCAGCCCAGCAGTAATCGGTAATCCGGCGCACCTTTGATCAGGCAAAAGAAGTGTTCTGCTGCATGCATGGGGTTGTCGATGTGCAGCAACCCGCGTTCGTGTATGCGCCGCAGCAGCGCTTCCATCTCCGCCAATACCCGTTTGGGCCCGGCCTCATAGAAATACTGGCCAAAGCTCGGGTCCAGGCTGCCTTGGGCCACGATCAGGCGGCTGAGTTTGACCGCTTCGTCACTGCTGATCAGCGCCTGGAAGCCGCGGCCGATCGTCAGTAGCACATCGTCTACACGTGCGCCCTCGGGGTAGTCAAACAACTGGTCGGGCAGTTGTACCTGGCAGGTAGCCATAACGGCGGACGTGAACAAGGTCTGCTTGTCGGTGAAATGGCTATAGACGGTAAGCTTCGAAACGCCTGCTGCCGCAGCCACCGCATCCATGCTGGTGCTGGCGTAACCAAGGCTGAGGAACAGCGCCTTGGCCGCCTCGAGGATCGCCTCGCGCTTGGCCAGGTCCTTGGGGCGACCTGGGCCGGTGGGTGCGTCATTGGACATGGTGGTCTGCATCTGCTGAAAAGTTGCCTATCTTAATACGTCTGAGGGGCCGACAGCCCACTCATCCCGTTCGTTCAAAAAGCCTCCCTGCCTCTTCCCGGTGAACATCCGCTGATTTAATATACTCGCCAGTACAAATATTCGATCCTGCACGCCGCGAAAGGATTCCAGATGCTGCGCCATGCCATCCCCCTCGCCATGCCCGTTGCCTTGCTGCTGCTTGCCGCGTGCAGCCAGGAGCCCGCCCCGCCACCCGCTGTGCGCCCAGCACTGGTCACCCAGCCGCAGCCGGCTGAAGCGGCAGCCGACAGCTACCCTGGCGAAGTCCGGGCCCGGCTGGAGCCTGCGCTGGCCTTTCGCATCGGCGGCAAGGTCAACCGCCGGCTGGTGGAGGAGGGGCAGCGGGTCAAGGCCGACCAGCCGCTGGCCGAGCTCGACCCCCAAGACGTACGCCTGCAACTGGAAGCCAACCGTGCCCAATTAGCCGGGGCCGAAGCCAACCTGGCGCTGGTGCGCACCGAGCGTGACCGTTACCAGAAATTGCTGGACCGGCAGATGATCAGCCATTCCCAATACGACAATGCGGAAAACCTCTACCGCGCCGGCCTTGCCCGCCTCAAGCAGGCCAAGGCCGAGGTCGATGTGGCCGGCAACCAGGCGGACTACGCCGTGCTGCGCGCCCCCCAGGCGGGGGTTGTGGCCAGGCGTCAAGTGGAAGTTGGCCAGGTGGTCGCTGCAGGCCAGACCGTCTTCACCCTGGCCGCTGACGGTGAGCGTGAAGTGGCCATCGCCCTGCCTGAACAGCAGTTCGCCCGGCTGAAGGTGGGCCAGCCGGTCAGCGTGGAGCTGTGGTCGAACCCCGGCCAGCGCTTTGCTGGGCGCATCCGGGAGCTGTCGCCTTCGGCCGATGCCCGCTCGCGCACCTTCGCCGCGCGCATCGCGTTCACCTCCGCTGCCGTGCCCGCCGAGCTGGGCCAGAGCGCGAGGGTGTTCATCGCGCACCCGGGGCAAGTGCCGTTGTCGGTGCCACTGTCGGCCGTTACCGCAGAAAACGGCCAGGCCTACGTCTGGCGGGTGAACAGCGAAAGCCGGCTGGAGCGCGCCGTGGTGCAGCTGGGGCCCTACGGGTCAGAAAGCGTGCCGGTACTGGCGGGGCTTGCGGCGGGTGACTGGGTGGTGGCAGCGGGTGGTCATGTACTGCGCGAGGGCCAGCAGGTCCGCCCGGTGGACCGTAATAACCGGGTTGTGAACCTGACGGTCAAGGAGTAAGTCCCCATGGGGTTCAACCTGTCTGCATGGGCGTTGCGCAATCGCCAGATCGTGCTGTTCCTGATGATTCTGCTGGCCGCGATCGGCGCGCTGTCCTACACCAAACTGGGGCAAAGTGAAGATCCGCCCTTTACCTTCAAGGCCATGGTCATCCGTACCCTGTGGCCGGGCGCGACCGCCGAAGAGGTCTCGCGGCAAGTCACCGAGCGCATCGAGAAGAAGCTGATGGAAACAGGCGAGTACGAGCGGATCGTCTCGTTCTCGCGCCCCGGTGAGTCACAGGTCACCTTCATGGCGCGGGACTCGCTGCATTCCAAGGACATCCCTGAGCTGTGGTACCAGATCCGCAAGAAGGTCGCGGACATTCGTCACACCCTGCCACCGGAAATCCAGGGGCCGTTTTTCAATGACGAGTTCGGTACCACCTTCGGCAATATCTACGCACTGACCGGTGAAGGGTTCGATTATGCGGTGCTCAAGGACTATGCCGACCGCATCCAGATTCAGCTGCAGCGGGTGAAGGATGTGGGCAAGGTCGAGCTGCTCGGCCTGCAGGACGAAAAGGTCTGGATCGAACTGTCCAACCTCAAGCTGGCCACGTTGGGTATACCCCTGCAGGCCGTGCAACAGGCTCTGCAGGAGCAAAACGCAGTCAGCACCGCAGGCTTCTTCGAAACGCCCAGCGAACGCTTGCAGTTGCGCGTGAGTGGGCGTTTCGACAGCGTCGAGCAAATCCGCCAGTTCCCTCTGCGCGTGGGTGACCGCACCCTGCGCATTGGCGATGTGGCCGAGGTGCACCGGGGCTTTAACGCCCCCCCCGCGCCGCGTATGCGCTTCATGGGTGAGGATGCCATTGGCCTGGCCGTGTCGATGAAGGACGGCGGTGACATCCTGGTGCTGGGCAAGGCCCTGGAAAGCGAGTTCGAGCGGCTGGCGCGCAGCCTGCCGGCGGGCATGGAGCTGCGCAAGGTTTCCGATCAGCCTGCGGCGGTGAAAGCCGGTGTCGGAGAATTCGTCCAGGTGCTGATCGAGGCATTGGTCATCGTGCTGCTGGTCAGTTTCTTCTCCCTGGGCCTGCGTACCGGGCTAGTGGTGGCCCTGGCCATCCCGCTGGTGCTGGCCATGACGTTCGCTGCCATGTACTACTTCGGCATCGGCCTGCACAAGATATCCCTGGGCGCGCTGGTACTGGCGTTGGGGCTGCTGGTGGACGACGCGATCATTGCCGTGGAAATGATGGCGATCAAGATGGAGCAGGGCTACGACCGCCTCAAGGCCGCCAGCTATGCCTGGACCAGCACCGCGTTCCCGATGCTCACCGGCACACTGATCACGGCGGCGGGTTTTCTGCCCATTGCGACGGCCGCCTCCAGCACTGGCGAGTACACCCGTTCGATCTTCCAGGTGGTCACCATCGCCCTGCTGGCTTCGTGGGTAGCCGCCGTGGTGTTCGTACCGTATCTGGGGGAGCGCCTGCTGCCGGACCTGGCCAGGCAGCGTGAAGCGCGCCATGGCGAGGATGGTTTTGCGCCCGACCCCTACGCCACACCCTTCTATCGGCGGGTGAGGCGGGTGGTGGAGTGGTGCGTGCGCCGGCGCAAGACAGTTATCCTGCTAACCCTTGCCGCCTTCGCCGGAAGCATCCTGCTGTTCCGTTTCGTGCCGCAGCAGTTCTTCCCCGCGTCGGGGCGCCCAGAACTGATGGTCGACCTGAAGCTGGCCGAGGGGGCGTCCCTGGCCAACACCGCCGAGAAGGTGAGGCAGCTCGAAGCGCTGCTGCGCCAGCAGCAGGGCATCGACAATTACGTGGCTTACGTGGGCACCGGCTCGCCGCGCTTCTATCTGCCGCTGGATCAGCAGCTGCCGGCGCCGAGCTTTGCCCAGTTCGTGGTGCTGGCCGAATCCATGGAGGCCCGCGAGCGCCTGCGCAACTGGCTGATCGACACCGTGGACCAGCAGTTCCCGGACGTGCGCGCCCGGGTCACGCGCCTGGAAAACGGCCCGCCTGTGGGCTACCCGGTACAGTTTCGGGTCACCGGGGAGCATATCGAGACCGCGCGCGAGCTGGCACGGCAGGTGGCCGAGAAGGTGCGCGAAAACCCCCATGTGGTCAATGTGCACCTTGATTGGGAAGAGCCCAGCAAGGCGGTGTTCCTGGAAATTGACCAGGACCGCGCGCGGGCACTGGGCGTGAGCACTGCGCAGCTGTCCAGCTTCCTGCGAAGCTCGCTGACCGGTACCACGGTCAGCCAGTACCGCGAGGACAACGAACTGATCGAGATCCTGTTGCGCGGCACCGCGCAGGAGCGTGGCGAACTGGGCAACCTGGCCAGCCTGGCCTTGCCCTCTGAAAATGGCCACAGCGTGGCGCTGTCACAGGTGGCGACCCTGGCCTATGGCTTCGAGGAAGGCATCATCTGGCACCGCAACCGCTTGCCGACGGTCACCGTGCGTGCCGATATCTACGACAAGCAACAACCCGCGACCCTGGTGAAGCAGATTGAGCCGACGTTGCAGGGCATCCGGGCCAGCTTGCCCGAGGGTTACCTGCTGGAGGTGGGCGGCACGGTCGAGGATGCTGAGCGTGGGCAAAAGTCGGTGAACGCGGGTATGCCGTTGTTCATCGTGGTGGTGCTGAGCCTGTTGATGATTCAGCTGCGCAGTTTCTCGCGCACGGTCATGGTGTTTCTCACCGCGCCGCTTGGGTTGATCGGGGTAACCCTGTTCCTGCTGGTGTTCCGCCAGCCGTTCGGCTTCGTCGCCATGCTCGGCACCATTGCCCTGGCGGGGATGATCATGCGCAATTCGGTGATTCTGGTGGACCAGATAGAGCAGGACATCGCCGCCGGCCTTGGCCGTTGGCAAGCAATCATCGAGGCCACGGTGCGACGTTTCCGCCCCATTGTGCTCACTGCGCTGGCGGCCGTGTTGGCGATGATTCCGTTGTCGCGCAGCGTGTTCTACGGGCCGATGGCGGTGGCGATCATGGGGGGGCTGATTGTGGCTACTGCCTTGACCTTGCTGTTTCTGCCAGCGCTGTATGCGGCGTGGTTCAGGGTCAGGAAAAGCGACTAGGCAACATCGCTACAGTTCGTGATGACGAAGCGCAGCGGCGAAGGGGCTGCAAGGCAGCCCCGACACTTCGGAATCACAGTGCGCCAAACACCTTCTTGGCCAGGCTGGTGGCCGCCTGTGCAGGGTTCTGGCGGATGCTCTGCTCTTGTTTGCCGATCATCTCGAACAGGCCGTCCAGTGCCTTTTCCGTCACGTAACTTTCGATATTGGGGTCGTTTTTTACCAGGCCCAGGCCTTTGGCCTGCGCAGCGAAGGCGTTGTACTGCTGGACCACACCCACCTGGTCGGTGGCTTGCTTGACGATGGGCAGGAACTTGGCACGGATCTGCTCGCGGCTACTTTTGTTCAAGTACTGAGTGGCAGCGTCTTCACCACCGCTGAGGATGCCTTTGGCGTCGGTCACGGTCATGTTCTTCACCGCGTTGACCAGAATGGCCTGCGCCTGTGGCACGGCGGCCTCGGCGGCCTTGTTCATGCTGGTTTCCAGGGCCTCGACCTGCTCACCTTTGCCGAACATCTTCATGGCCTTGGCCGCTTTGCCCAGGTTGCCGGGCAGTTCGATGCGCACATCGGGGTTGTTGTTGAAACCGCCGGATGCGCTGAGCTGCTTGACGGCCAACTGTGCCCCTTGGGTGAGCGCATCTTTGAGGCCGCCGGTGGCGTCCTTCTGGCTCAGGTCGGACAAAGACAGCGCCAGGGCGCTGGCCGACAGCAGCAGGCCGGCGCACAGGGTGGTTAGACGCAGTGGGGTACGCAACATAGGGGGCTTTCCTTACACAGAGAATGAATGTTCATAGCGCCGAGGTGCTCAAGCCGTCATCGCGGTGCAGTGCCACCTGGCGGATCGAAAGGCGCAGTTCGGCCGATAGCACGCGCTTGGCCACCGCTTCGGCCACGTCGCCCAGCTTGTCGTGATAGCCCAGTTTGCCTTGCCCATCGGCGCGCAGCACGCCTTCCGTGATAAGGGTCTGGATGAAATGGCGGAACAGCGTCTTGTCGAAAAACTCCGGCGCGTTCAGGCCATGCAGAATCGACAGCCGCTGGGCCATCATCACGCACAGGTCTTCCAGGGCTTCGGCGCTCAAACTGTGCTGGCCGCTGTTGAGCAGCAGCGAAGTGGCCATGTAGAAGCGCTGCAGGGTCTGGGTGATGCTGCGCGCCAGCAGGGTCAGCAAGACGAACTGTCGCGAGCTGGGCGACGGGCGTATGTACACGTCATTGTCCTGGCGCAGCAGGCCTTGCTCCACCAGCGCCGCAAGCCACTGGTCAAGCGCCTCGTCCAGCTGTTCAGGCGACCAACGCAAGAACAGCTCGGCCTGCAGGTAGGGGTACAGCGCGTGCACATACTGGCCCAACAGCTCGCGGTTCATCCGTGAGTTGCTGAGGAAGAAGCTTGCCAGCAGGGCCGGCAGGGCAAAAATATGCAGCACGTTGTTGCGGTAATACGTCATCAGTACCGCGTTGCCTTCGTCCAGGTAAAGGATGCGGCCCAGTGCGTCCTTCTGCTCGGCCACCAGGTCCATGCCGCGCACGTGCTCGATCAAGGCCTGGCCATCGCCCTCGGGCAGCGTGGTATGGGGCGAGTAGGGCACCTGGCGCAGCAGTGCCAGGTACAGGTCGAGCACGCGAACCAGCGCCCGTTCGTCCAGCGCCAGGCGGCTGGTAGACAGCAGCGCCAGCGCCACCAGGTTGACCGGGTTGATGGCCGCCGCGCCGTTCAGGTGCCTGGCCACGGTTTCGCCCAGGCGGGTGGTGGTTTCGTTGAGCCAGGCCGGGCGGAATTGCGGCGCATGGTCCTGTTCGCGCCAGCCGGGCTGCTGCTCATCCAGAAAACCTGCAAGCTTGATAGGTTCGCCGAAGTTTACCGATACCTGGCCGAAGCGCTGACGGAGTGCGCCGAACACCTTGAAGATGTCGAATATCGACTCTTTTTTCTTGCTGGCGCCGCGCAGTTCGCCCAGATACGTGCGGCCCTCGAGCACGCGTTCATAGCCGATGTACACCGGGACGAACACGATCGGCGTACGGGATGACCGCAAAAAGCTGCGCAAGGTAATGGCCAGCATGCCGGTGCGGGGCTGCAGCATGCGCCCGGTGCGTGAGCGCCCGCCTTCGACGAAGTATTCCACCGGGAAGCCCTTGGTGTAGAGCGTATGCAGGTATTCGTTGAACACGGCGGTGTACAGCGGGTTGCCCTTGAACGTGCGGCGCATGAAGAACGCGCCGCCCCGGCGCAGCAGGTTGCCGACCACGGGCATGTTCAGGTTGATGCCGGCGGCGACGTGGGGCGGCGTCAGGCCGTTGCGGAACAACAGGTACGACAGCAGCAGGTAGTCGATGTGGCTGCGGTGGCAGGGCACGTAGATCACCTCATGACCCGGCGCGATGCCTTGCACCTGCTCGATATGGTTGACCTTGATGCCGTCATAGATCCTGTGCCAGAACCAGCTGAGTACCACCTCAAGGAAGCGTATGGCGGTGTAGGTGTAGTCCGAGGCAATTTCGTTGCCGTAACGCAAGGCCTGGGCTTCTGCCTTGGCCTGCGGGATGTTCTCGCGCTGGGCTTGCTCGGCGATGGCCTGGCGCACCAGGGGCGCATGGACCAAACCTTTGACCAGGTTGCGCCGGTGCGAGATATCCGGCCCGATGACGGCAGTGCGCAGGTTGCGAAAATGCACGCGCATCAGGCGCTGGGCCAGGCGTACGGTTCGCTCGTGGCCTTTGTTCTGCTCTACCAGTTCGCGTAGGTGGATGGGGGCCGAGAACTGCACCCGCGTCTTGCGCCCCAGAATCAGCACTGTCAGCAGCCGGCGCAGGCGCCCGGTCACGGCCCAGCTGTCGGCGAACAGCAGCTTCCACGGGCTCGACTCGCTGGCAGGTGTCTGACCCCAGAACACGCTGACGGGAATGATCTGCGCGTCCTCTTCGGCGTGTTGGCTGACTGCCGCGACCAGTCGCTCCAGCGTGGGGGGGGCACCGCTTTTGTCATGGCGCCCGAGCCAGTCGGGTTCGGGGGTGAGGTAAAAGAACGCGGCGGGTTCATGCAGCCCGCCGACGGCCACCGGCAGCACCGGGCGTGGCAGCCCGGCCTTGGTGCATTCATGGTCCAGCACCACCAGGTCGGTCAATGCCGGAGAGGGCAGGGCATAGAACACCGGGCGGCTGCGGTCGAGCTTGAGGCTCAGGGACGACTGGTTGATGGTTTCGGAGCGCACCCACAGGTACAACAGGCGACGCAGGCCGCCGAAAATCAGGCGGCGCAGGGGGGAACGGGTCATGGGGTGTGTGCCCTGGGTGAAGGGTTCGAGGGGTATTCAGCCATTTAGTCTGCCGTATACGCGCAAGTTCAGCAAAAACCGCCGAACGGCGCCATGGTCATCAAAATTTTTTGTTCTGGGTCATAAAATCGGCCTGCCACTTGCAGGATATTCGCCCAAGCGGCGTCGACCCAGGCATGCGTTCATGGGTCGGCAAGGTGACGTTCACAATAAAAATCCGGAGTAGTTCAGATGTCGTCTCGTGAGACTGGGAATGTAAAGTGGTTCAACGATGCCAAGGGTTACGGCTTCATTCAGCGCGAGGGGGGCGCGGATGTGTTTGTCCACTATCGGGCGATCCGCGGTGAGGGGCATCGTACCCTGGTCGAAGGGCAACGCGTGGAATACGCCTGCATCGAGGGCCAGAAAGGCTTGCAAGCCGAGGACGTGGTAGGCCTCTGAGCCACGCAATGCAGGGTTTTTGGCGCAAGCGGGCTTGCCGGTGTGACCGGCAGGCCAGGCTTCACGACAGGCGTGGTGCAGTCAGGTACGCCAGGTGATTTCTTCTTCACCGTCGGCACTGATGCGCACCCACCGGTCGGCATCTTCCTCGCCGTCTTCCTCTACCCAGCCGCCCGGTGCGCAACGTACTTCCACGCCCAGTGCAGCGAAAGCAGCGCGGGCGCAGGCCACATCATCGGCCCACGGCGTCTGGTCGCTTTCCAGGTAAAGGCTGTTCCATTTCCCCACAGCTTTGGGTAACCAGGTGACCGGAATGTTACCGGCCTGGCATTTGAAGGTCTGGCCTTTCTGCTGCCAGTCACTGCAAGGGGCTATTGCCTGGGTCAGCCACTGGGCAAGCTGCTTGTGGTCGACGTCCGCGTCCCTCAGGTAGATCTCGATATCAGGTTGGCGCATGAAGGCTCCGGGTGTGCTCAGTCTTGGCGCACGAAATAGTCGTACCGCATGGACACTGTAACGTCGAATGGCGCGGGGTGCTCGATCACCTGCGCGCGTTTGTCGGCACTGGCGCGCCAGCCGTGTGGGGTCATGGCCAACAGGTCGGCGCGGGCCTGGGGGGCAACCAGGCTCAGGCGGAACTCCAGGGTTTCGCCATAGGCATGGGCCATGCCAGGGGGCACCAGGCCAAGGTGCTTGTCGTCGGCATAGGGCCGCACTTCATCGTAAAGCGCCTGGCGCAGTTCCATCAGGTGGCCGCTGGTGGGGCCTACGCGCATCAGGCCACCACCGGGGCTGAGTACGCGCCTTGCTTCGGCCCAGTCCAGCGGGCTGAACACGCTGGCCACGAACTGGCAGCTTTGGTCTGCCAGCGGCACCCGGGCCATGCTGGCGACCATCCAGGTCACGGATGGGGCACGCCGGCACGCCCGCTTTACCGCTTCACGGGAGATATCCAGGGCATAGCCCTGGGCATCCGGCAGCGCCTGGGCAAGCTGGGCCGTGTAGTAGCCCTCGCCACAGCCGATATCCAGCCAGGCGCCGGGTTGCCGCTCGCTGGCCAGCTCCGCCAGGCGTTTGGCGACCGGCGCATAGTGGCCGGCGTCGAGGAAGTTGCGACGGGCCTCGACCATGGCCTGGTTGTCACCCGGGTCACGGCTGTTCTTGTGCTGCACCGGCAGCAGGTTCAGGTAGCCTTGGCGGGCGCGGTCGAAGCGATGCCCGGCAGGGCATACCACGCCATCGTCCAGCTGGCTGAGCGGCGCCTGGCAGAGTGGGCAGGTGAGCATCAGGCCAGCAACCTTACCAGGGTGTGGTAATAGATCTCGGTCAGCAGGTCGAGGTCGCTGGCCAGGATTCGCTCGTCCACCTGGTGAATGGTAGCGTTGACCGGGCCGAGCTCCACCACCTGGGTGCCCATGGTGGCAATGAAGCGGCCATCCGAGGTGCCGCCGCTGGTGGAGGGCACGGTGTCACGGCCGGTGACGCCCTTGATGCTGGCCGCCACGGCATCGAGCAGTTCGCCTGGCTCGGTGAGGAACGGCAGCCCCGACAGTGCCCACTCAACCGACCAGTCCAGCTGGTGCTTGTCGAGAATCGCCGCTACCCGCGCTTGCAGGCCTTCTACCGTGGATTCGGTGGAAAAACGGAAGTTGAACAGGGCGTAGAGTTCGCCCGGCACCACGTTGGTGGCACCGGTGCCGGAATTGAGGTTGGAGATCTGGAAGCTGGTGGGTGGGAAGAAGGCATTGCCTTCGTCCCAGTGCTCGGCGGCCAGCTCCGCCAGTGCCGGTGCGGCCAGGTGAATGGGGTTACGCGCCAGGTGTGGGTAGGCCACATGGCCTTGCTTGCCGCGCACGGTCAGCTTGGCACCGAGCGAGCCGCGCCGGCCGTTTTTCACCACGTCGCCCAGCAGGCGGGTGCTGGACGGCTCGCCGACGATGCACCAGTCCAGGCGCTCGTTACGCGCCTGCAGGCGCTCGACCACCGCCTTGGTGCCGTGGTGGGCCGGGCCTTCTTCGTCGCTGGTGATCAGGAACGCCACCTTGCCGCGGTGGTTCGGGTAGTCCTGCACGAAGCGTTCGCTGGCGATCACCATGCAGGCCAGGCTGCCCTTCATGTCGGCAGCACCGCGGCCGCAGAGCATGCCGTCAGCATCGATCAGTGCATCGAACGGTTCATGCTGCCATTGCTGCACCGGCCCGGTCGGCACCACGTCGGTATGGCCAGCGAAGCACAGCACCGGGCCTTCCTGGGTACCGTGGGTGGCCCAGAAATTGTCGACGTCTTCGATGCGCATGGGCTCAAGGTGGAAACCCACGGCGCCCAGGCGGTGCATCATCTGCGCCTGGCAATCGGCGTCAACGGGGGTGACCGAGGGGCGCCGGATCAGGTCGCAGGCCAGTTGAAGGGTAGGCGAGAGGTCGGCGTGGGCCGTCATGGGTAACTCCGGGGCAAGGCAAGGCGGGGAAATCTGAGGGGCGTTATCTTATATCAAATGGTGTCAGCCTTCACTGCCCGATCGCCTCGGCCCGTCGTGACGACGAACTGCGGCGATCGGGCTGCAAAACAGCCCCCAATCTCAACCTTCCTGCGCCTGCACGGCCTTTTCCTCAGGCTTGGGCAGCGACGAGAGGAACGCCATCACCAGCGCCGCCAGATACGGCAGCGACTGCACCAGCAACATCGCCACCCAGAAACGCATGTCCGAGCTTGGCAGCCCCTGCACCAGGTAGATGCCCAAGGCTGCGCCCCACAACAGCACCATGATGAACAGCTCCTCCCGTGCCTCGGAAATGGCCACCAGCAACCCATGGCTGTCGGCGTTCTTTGGCGTGCGGAAGAACGGCATGCTGCTGGTGAAGAAGCCATACAGCACGGCCTTGGCGATGGTGTGCGACAGCGCCAGCCCGGCCAGCGCAGCGGCAAAGGCGTCCTTGAGGTTAACCCCGACTGCGCGGCGATACAGGAAGATGATCTTGCCCACTTTGAAGAAGAACAGCGCCAGCGGCGGGATGGCGAAGATCATCAGCGGCGGGTCCACCCGGTGCGGCACGATGATCATGGCCGCCGACCACAGCAGCGCGCCGACGGTGAAGAAGATGTTCATGCCATCGGCGATCCAGGGCAGCCAGCCGGCCAAAAAGTGGTAGCGCTGGCCGCGTGTCAGTTCGCTGCCCTTGCCGCGCAGCAGGGCGCCCGCGTGGTGCTTGATGATCTGTATGGCCCCATAGGCCCAGCGGAAGCGCTGCTTTTTGAAGTCGATGAAGGTGTCGGGCATCAGGCCCTTGCCGTAGCTGTTATGGGCGTAGGCTGCCGAAAGGCCTTTTTCGAAGACCCGCAGGCCCAGTTCGGCGTCCTCGCAGATGCACCATTCGGCCCAGCCCAATTCGTCCAGCACACTGCGCCGGGTCATGGTCATGGTGCCATGCTGGATGATGGCGTCCCGGTCGTTGCGGGTGACCATGCCTATGTGGAAAAAGCCTTTGTACTCGCTGTAGCACAGCTTCTTGAACGCGCTCTCGTGCTGGTCGCGGTAGTCCTGGGGTGATTGCACCACGGCAATCTTCGGGTCGGCGAAGTGCGGCACCATGTGCTTGAGCCAGTTGCGGTCCACGCAGTAGTCCGAGTCGATCACGGCAATCACTTCGGCGTCCTTGGCCGTGTGCGGAATCAGGTAGTTCAGGGCGCCGCCCTTGAAACCGGCAAGCGGTGCCACGTGGAAGAACCTGAAACGTTCGCCGAGCTTTTCACAGTGGGCTTTTAGCGGCTCCCACACAGCCGGGTCCTTGGTGTTGTTGTCGATCACCAGCACTTCGTAGTCGGGATAGTCCAATGCGGCAAGGGCATCGAGGGTCTGTTTGACCATCTCTGGCGGTTCGTTGTAACACGGCACATGCACCGAGACCTTGGGCCGGTAGGGGCTGTCGCCCTGCACCGGCAGGAATTCGCGGCGGCGTTTGTGGATCCACACCGCCTCGGCCAGTTCGTGGGCTTCGGTAAGCAGCACGATGAACACGCCCAGCGCCCCGAGGGCCAGCAGCACGCCTACCGTCAAACTGAACCAGGTGCTGTATTGCTGGCTGTAGTCGTAGGCAATCCATACCAGCACCGACCCGCACAGGAAAGTGATGAAGGTGAGGAAGGTGCGCCCCCGCTGGCGCAAGGCAGAACCGTCGATGAACAGCACCATCAAGGCGATCAGTGCCAGCACCACCGAGGCTACCGCCAAGGCGCGCCACTGCGGGATCGCCACCACCGGGCCCTCGAAGTTGAATTTCTGCTGGCGCTCGGCATTGAACACGCCCCAGTAGGCGCCTACCGACCCTTCGTCACTGGCTTTCCACGGCTGGTCGTAGGCCTCGATGACGAAGTAGTTGAAGCCTCGACGGTTGAGGGTGTTGACCAGGGTGCGCAGGTAGATCGCCTGGTCGGCCTGGGTGGCGTCGGCGCCACCGCGCATGCGGCCATTGCTGGGCCAGCCGACCTCTGACAGCAGCAGGGGTTTGCGTGGGAACTGGTGCTTGAGCTCACGGGCCCGGTCCAGCACGAATTCCACCGAGTCCTTCATGGGCACGAATTCCCAGTACGGCAGGATGTGCGCAGCGATCAGGTCGACATGCTTGGCCAGCTGCGGGTTCTGCTTCCAGATGTGCCACTGTTCACTGGTGGTCACCGGCACTTTAACGGCAGCGCGCACTCGGTCCAGGTACTTGATCAGGTTTTCCGGGGTGACCTCTTCGCGGAACAACGCCTCGTTGCCGACCACCACACGCACGACGCTGCGCGAGGTATTGGCCAGCTCGATGGCGGTGGCGATTTCCCGCTCGTTGCGCTCCAGGTCAGGGCTGATCCAGATGCCCAGGGTGACCCGCAGGCCAAACTCCTCGGCCAGCTTCGGGATATCGGCCTGGGTGCCTTCCACCGTGTAGATACGAATGCTGTCGGTTAGCTTGCTCAACTGCTCCAGGTCCTGGCGCATTTCGTTGTCGTCGGGGTACTGGCCTTTCTGCGGGCTCTCCCCCAGGCGGAACGGCGAGTAGGAGAAGCCGGAGATCTGCTCAGGCCACGCAGGCGCCGAAACGGGGCGGTTGATCAGCGCCCAGAAGCCGGTGAACAACGCGGCGATGGCCAGGACCACAACCAGGTTCAGGCCGAATTTACGTGAAGACATTGTCGTCCATATGTGTCGAGGTGATAGGACATTAAAGCAGGGTTGATAGGATCTTTCCTAACGGTGCAGGCTGAGGGCAGGCTCGCTTATACTGCGCGCCGGTTTTTTGGGGGTTGAGCATGAGTACAGAGGATCCACGCTTCGCCGGTGTCGCCCGGTTGTATGGCGACCAGGGGTTGCAACGCCTGCAGCAGGCCCACGTGGCGGTGGTGGGGGTTGGCGGCGTAGGCTCGTGGGTGGCCGAGGCGCTGGCACGCAGTGGGGTGGGCGAGCTTACCCTGTTCGACCTGGACGATGTCTGCGTCAGCAACACCAACCGCCAGGCCCATGCCCTGGAAGGGCAGGTAGGGCGTGCCAAGGTGGACGTCATGGCCGAGCGCCTGCGCGCGATCAACCCGGCGTGCAAGGTACATGCGGTGGCCGATTTCGTCACCCGTGACACTATGGTGGAATACATCACCGAGCACCTGGATTGCGTGATCGACTGCATCGACAGCGTAATGGCCAAGGCGGCGCTGATCGCCTGGTGCCGCCGCCGCAAGATCGCCGTGGTCACCACCGGTGGCGCGGGCGGGCAGATCGACCCAACCCAGGTGCAGATGGCCGACCTCAACAAGACCTTCAACGACCCGCTGGCCTCGCGGGTGCGCTCAACCCTGCGCCGCGATTACAACTTCTCGCGCAATGTCAGCCGCAACTACGGTGTGCCTTGTGTGTTTTCCAGCGAACAACTGCGTTATCCCAAAGGGGATGGCAGTGTGTGCCTGCAGAAAAGCTTCGTGGGTGAGGGCGTGCGGCTGGACTGCGCCGGTGGCTTTGGTGCGGTGATGATGGTGACAGCCACCTTCGGCATGGTGGCGGCGAGCAAGGCGGTGGAAAAGCTGGTAGCCGGCGCCCGCCGCCCCTCCGAGCGCCCCGCCACGTAGGTGGCGATCAGCGGCCAGAGGCCAGTTCCGCCATCCGCTGCACCACCGCATGCAGCCCGTTGCTGCGCGAGGGCGACAGCTGGCGCTCCAGGCCCAGCTGGCTGAACCAGTCGCGCAGGTCGAGCCCCGCCAGGTCTGCAACCGCCAGGCCTTGCACCCGCACCAGAAGCAAGGCCAGCAGGCCTCGCAACAGGCGTGCATCACTGCTGGCCTTGAACCGCCAACGCCCATCCACCTGCTCTGCCACCAGCCACACCAGGCTTTCGCACCCATGCACCCGGTTGGCTTCGGTCTTGTCGGCGGCTGTCAAAGGCTCCAGCCGGTCGCCCCATTGCATCAGCAAGCGGGCCCGCTGCTCCCAGCCCTTGCCTTGGGCAAACGTATCCAGCGCCTGCTGCGCCTGCTCCGGCAAGCTCATCGAAGCAGCTCCAGTGCCTGATCCAGCGCGCTGAAGAACCGTTGCAGGTCGTCACCGTCGTTGTACATCCCCAAGGAAACACGGATGGCACCGTCCAGCCCAAGCCTGTTGAGCAGGGGCATCGCACAGTGGTGGCCGGCCCGTACGGCGATACCCTGCTCGGTCAGCAGGTGGGCGATGTCAGCATGGTGGACGCCCTCTACCACGAAGCTGGCCAGTGCCGTGTCGGGCGCACCCACCAACCGTATGCCATCGCGCTCGGCCAGGCCGCGCAGCAGATGCTGGTGCAAGGTGGCCTCGTGGGCCTTGATCGCCGAAGCGTCCAGGCTACCCAGGTAGCCGAGGGTTGCCCCAAGGCCGATCACCCCGGCGATAGGCGGCGTACCGGCCTCCAGCCCCAGCGGTGCAGGGCGGAAGCTGGCGCTTTGATAGTCGGCCAGTTGCACCATTTCACCGCCGAACTGCCAATGCTTCAGCAGGGGTAGCGCCTGGCTGCGCCCGTACAGCACCCCGACGCCATCGGGGCCGTAGAGCTTGTGGCTGGAGAACACGTAGAAGTCGCACCCCAACCGCTGCACATCGTGCTGGCCATGCACCACGCCCTGGGCACCGTCCACCACCGTTATCGCGCCCTGCGCACGGGCATGGGCCAACAGTGCTGGCAGCGGCTGCCAGGTGCCCAGCACGTTGGACAACTGGCTGACAGCCAGCACGCGGGTGCGCGGGCCGATCAGTTGCAGCGCCTGCTCCAGGTCGATATGACCACTCGCATTCACCGGCAGTACCACCAGGCGCAGGTTGCGGCGTTGGGCCAACTGCTGCCAGGGCAGCAGGTTGGCATGATGTTCAAGGGCACTGATGGCGATTTCTTCGCCCGCTTCAAGGCGATGCGCCAGGCCATATGCCAGCAGGTTGAGCGCTGATGTCGCACCGTGCGTGAACACAATCTGGCTGGCCTGCTCGGCATTGAGCCAGGCCGCCACCTTGTTGCGGCTGGTCTCGAACGCCTGGGTTGCCAAGGCACCGGGCAGGTGCTGGGCCCGGTGCACATTGGCCGCACCGTTGCCGTAATAGTGGGCCAGGGCATCGAGTAGCGCCTGGGGTTTTTGGGCGGTAGCGGCGCTGTCCAGGTAAGTCTGGTGCTGGCGTTGCAGAGCGGCGATGGCGGGGAAGTCGGCACGCCAGGGGGAGGGCTGGAGCATGTTCGCGGGGCCTGGAATGAAAATCGGGTCTGGCGCATGTGCACCAGACCCGATCTTAACACTTCAAACCTTGTCAGGTTTTCAGTTGTGCGCGTGCAGCGCCTCGTTCAGCTCGATGGCCGACTTGTGGGTCTTGCATTCCACTGCACCGTTGAGCGAGTTGCGACGGAACAGGAGGTCGGTCTGCCCGGCCAGGTCGCGGGCCTTGACCACCTTGACCAGCTCGTTGTTCTCGTCCAGCAGGTTCACCTTGGTACCTGCGGTGATGTAGAGGCCGGCTTCGACGGTGTTGCGGTCGCCGAGCGGAATGCCGATACCCGCGTTGGCGCCGATCAGGCAGCCTTCGCCTACCTTGATGACGATGTTGCCGCCACCCGACAGCGTGCCCATGGTCGAGCAACCGCCGCCCAGGTCTGAGCCCTTGCCAACGAACACGCCCGCCGAGACGCGGCCTTCGATCATGCCCGGGCCTTCGGTGCCCGCGTTAAAGTTGACGAAGCCTTCGTGCATGATGGTGGTGCCTTCACCGATGTAGGCGCCCAGGCGCACACGGGCGGTGTCGGCGATGCGCACGCCGGCAGGTACCACGTAGTCGGTCATTTTCGGGAACTTGTCTACCGAAAACACTTCCAGCAGCTCACCCTTCAGGCGCGCTTCCAGTTGCAGCTCGGCCAGCTCGGCCAGGTCGACTGCGCCCAGGTTGGTCCAGGCCACGTTCGGCAGCAGTGGGAAGATACCCGCCAGGCTCACGCCGTGGGGTTTGACCAGGCGGTGCGACAGCAGGTGCAGCTTGAGGTATGCCTCAGGCGTGGAGGCCAGGGCGGCGTCTTCGGCCAGCAGCGTGGCGACCAGCGGCTTGTGGCTCTCGGCCAGGCGGGTCAGCAGTGCCGCTTGGGCTGCGTCCACGCCCCGCACGGCTTCGGCCAGTTGTGCGGCTTGGGCATTGCTGAAGGCGATCGCCTGGTTGCCGCCTTCATAGCCCAGTACCGGGGCGATGGCTGCGACCAGTTCAGCGCTCGGGTTGAGCAGGGGTTGTGCGTAGAACACTTCCAGCCAGGCGCCCTGGCGGTTCTGGGAGCCGACACCGAAAGCCAGGCTGAACAGAGTATTGGACATGGAATTACCTCGTGCGAAATAGGGGGTGGTCAGGCCAGGGCCGCTGCGTACAGGTCGGGCTTGAAGCCGACCAACGTACGCGCGCCAAGGTCCAGCACCGGGCGTTTGATCATCGACGGCTGAGCCAGCATCAACTCGACGGCCTTGGCCTGGTCGAGGTCTGCCTTGCTGGCGTCATCCAGCTTGCGGAAGGTGGTGCCGGCACGGTTGAGGATGACTTCCCAGCCGTGTTCGCCACACCAGCGGTTCAGGCTGTCACGGTCGATACCTTGGGTCTTGTAGTCATGGAATTCGTAGACGATGCCCTGGTCGTCGAGCCAGGTTCGTGCTTTTTTCATGGTGTCGCAGGCTTTGATGCCGTAGAGCGTGTAGGTCATTGTGCACATTGGGGTCACAGGCTACCCCAACCTCTCCGTTTATCATGTTAACCACGGGATTATGCGGGAACGGTTCTACAAGTGCCACGGGTGGGAACGTGATGGGCTGGGCAGCGCTGGCCGCACCCGCTGTAATCCTGGGGAACGAATCGACCCTGCTGTCACCGAAGCATCATCATGTTACATATTCAATAGTCTTTTACGACCATGGTGCAGCGGTTTTGCCATTCAGGGCACCGCTAACATATTGTTTCAAAGGCGATGTTTCGCCTTTTGTCGTCGTTACTGTTCAAAAGGAAACCCGAACGGATGCAGTCCGCTTATACCGTCCTCATTCTGCTGACACTGGTCAGTGTGTCGAAGCTGGTCGGCCGCATGGTTCCACTCCCCCTGCCACTGGTGCAGATCGCGGCCGGTGCCTTGCTGGCCTGGCCCACCCTTGGGCTGCACGTGGCGCTGGACCCAGAACTGTTCCTGTTCCTGTTCTTGCCGCCGCTGCTGTTCGCAGATGGCTGGCGCATCCCCAAGCGTGAACTGTGGCGCATGCGCGGGCCGGTGGTAGCGCTGGCCGTCGGGCTGGTGTTGTTCACCGTGGTCGGGGCGGGTTACTTCATCCACTGGCTGCTGCCGAGTATCCCGCTGGCAGTAGCGTTCGCCCTGGCGGCGGTGCTTTCGCCGACCGACGCCGTGGCTGTTTCGGCCATCACCCAGGACCGTTTGCCCACGCCGCTGATGCACATGTTGCAGGGCGAGGCGCTGATGAACGATGCCTCAGGCCTGGTGACCTTCAAGTTCGCCCTGGCAGCGGCGATTACCGGTGTGTTCTCGCTGGCAGACGCCAGCTTCAGCTTCGTATTAGTGGCCTTGGGCGGGCTGGCAGTGGGGGTGGCCCTCAGCTGGCTGGTAGGCCGCTTGCGCGCCTGGATGATCGCCCGTGGCTGGGACGACCCTGCCACCCATGTGGTGTTCATGCTGCTGTTGCCTTTCGCGGCCTACGTTCTGGCAGAGCGCCTGGGGGTATCGGGTATTCTGTCGGCTGTGGCGGCAGGCATGATGCAGAGCTGGCTGGACCTGCTGCCTCGCCAAACCAGCACCCGCCTGCTCAACCGCAGCGTCTGGTCGCTGCTGGAATTCGCCTTCAACGGCCTGATTTTCCTGCTGCTGGGCCTGCAATTACCGGACATCATAAAGGCGGTGGTCAGCCACGAAGCAACGCTGTGGCCGACCCTGGCCTGGCGCTGCCTGGACGTGGTGGCGATCTTTGCCGCGCTGATCCTGCTGCGGTTCATCTGGGTGCAGAGTATCTGGCGCGCTATCGGCGTTATCCGCCACTGGCGTGGCAAGCCGGCACTGGTGCTGATGCCCACCGCGCGGTCCTGCTGGCTGCTGACGGTGGGCGGCGTGCGGGGTGCGGTGACGCTGGCCGGCGTTATGTCCATCCCGCTGCTGATGGGGGCGGGCAAGGCATTCCCTGAGCGGGACCTGCTGATCTTCATTGCCGCGGGTGTCATTTTACTGTCACTGATCAGCGCCTGCATCGCGCTCCCTTTGTTGCTGCGCGGCGTGACCAAGAGCCCGGACGAGCGTTTGCATCAGGAGGTGCAGGAGGCCTGGCGGCGCACCGCCGAGGCCGCGATCCACGCCTTGGAAGCAGAAGAGGTCATTGACAGCAGTGCACCCCAGGACGCCGCCCAGGCCACCTTGGCGACGGAGCTCAAGGCCCGGCTGATGGCCGAATACCGTGATGAGCTGGCCAGCTACAACGACAGCGCCGAAGCCAAGGCGCTGGCCGAGCAGATGGATCAGCTGGAGCGGCGGTTGCGCTTGCGCGCACTGCGCGCCCAGCGGCTTGAACTGTATAGCCTGCATCGCCAGCACCTGGTAGGTGATGAGGTGGTGCGCCAGGTGCTGGGGGAACTCGACATGAGCGAGGCGAACCTGGGGCACGTTCGATAGCCGTACGGGTCAGCGTGGGTAGGCTTCACGCATGAATGAAAGGTCCTTTTCAGTCAGTTCGGCGTTGATGCCCACCTGCCAGCCGTTGGTTGTCAGGAAGGGTTCTACCGGGTAGTGCATCACCGAATGTGGATCGTAGCCAATGTTGACGAGGTCGGCGGACGGGCGTTTGTCGAACACCTGCTTGCGAACTTCTTCTTCGCTTGCCCCGCCCAACTCTCTGGCGTAGTACTGCATGGCCCGGTCATTCCATGGGATGTCCGCTTCCGGGTGCTGATGTTCGTGGTCCAGGCCGAAGATATGGCCGAATTCGTGCAGCACCGTGAATTCGAACAGCTCTTCACCGGGTTCGAAGCACAACATCAGGTTGGGCGAGCCACTCTCGAGGATATTGGTGCCCAGGTGCGTACCGTTCAGGTAAGCCTCGGGGGCACAGCAAATCCTGATCTCGGCGCTCTGGTCATTATCTTCGACCCGCTCCATGAGCAGGTTGGCGCTCGACAGGTCGATCCAGGAACGGCCCAGCTCGTAGATGCGGGCCTTTAGCGCTTCGCTGCCCTTGCTAACGAACGAGACCTTGAGCAAGCGCCCTGGCTTCCACAGTTTGCCGGTGGGGCCCATGGAGCGGGTACGCATACCGCTGGGTGGCCCATTGCGCGGATTCTCCGTCAAGGCCAGCTGGCGCGCTTTATATGGGTTGACTGAGTCCAGGCGTAGCGGGAGTTTGGCTGTAATCATGGTGACTCCAGAGAGTAGGGGAGTCACCATGGTGCGGGTGGCCGAGCGGGTATCAGTGGTAGCTATGTATCTATAGCGACGCAACGGCGGGCCTTTACTCCGGCAAGGTGCTTGTCAGCTCCCAAGGAAAGCCCGAATCCGCTCTGCCGCCTCGATGCATTCTGCCAGCGGCGCTACCAGCGCCATGCGTACACGCCCTGCGCCCGGGTTTACGCCATGTACCTCGCGGGACAGGTACGAACCCGGGACCACCGTCACATGCTGGGACGCAAACAAGTCGCGGGTGAACGCGGCATCATCACCGGGCACCTTTGCCCACAGGTAGAAGCTGCCATCGGGGCGTTGCACGTCCATGACCGGCTGAAGAATGTCCAGCACAGCGTCGTACTTGGCCCGGTATTGGTCGCGGTTGGCCCGCACATGAGCTTCGTCCTGCCAGGCGGCGATGCTGGTCATCTGGGTTTGTACCGGCATGGCGCAGCCGTGATAAGTGCGATACAGCAGGAAGGGCTTGATGATGTCGGCATCGCCCGCGACAAAGCCTGAACGCAGGCCCGGCAGGTTGGAGCGCTTGGACAGGCTGTGGAACACCACGCAGCGCTTGAAGTCGCTGCGCCCCAGTTCGGCACAGGCGGTCAGCAGCCCAGGGGGTGGCGCCTCTTCGTCGAAGTACAGCTCGCTGTAACACTCGTCGGCGGCAATTACGAAGTCGTGTTCGTCAGCCAGCGCGATCAGCTTTTTCAGGGTGTCGATGGGCACCAGGGCGCCGGTTGGGTTGCCTGGGGAGCACAGGAACAGCACCTGGCAGCGCTGCCAGACCTCTGCCGGCACGGCATCGAAATCGGGGTTGAAACCGTTGTCTTCCAGGCATGGCAGGTAATGCGGGGTCGCACCGGCGAGCAGGGCGGCACCTTCGTAGATTTGATAGAACGGGTTGGGGCTGACCACCAAACCGTCATCGCTGCGGTTCACCACTGCCTGGGTGAAAGCGAACAACGCTTCGCGGGTGCCATTGACCGGCAGGATGTGGCGGTCGGCATCCAGCCAACCGGCTGGCACGCCAAAGCGCTGCTCGCACCATTGGCCGATTGCCTGGCGCAAGGCGGGCAGGCCCAGGGTGCTGGGGTACACCGCCAGCTTGTCGAGGTTGTCTGCCATCGCCTGTGCCACGAACGCCGGCGAGGTGTGCTTGGGTTCGCCGATCGACAGGGCGATTGCACGTTTGCCCGCCGCAGGTGAAACGCTGGCCAGCAGGGCGCGAAGCTTTTCGAAGGGGTAGGGCTGGAGCTGGGTCAAGGCATGGTTCATTGGCGCAAGGTCTCGTCAATCATCTGGTCGTCAAAAAGTCACGCGTGCAGGGGGTGTGCTGGCTTGGCCGGCTTGCAACTGCTGCACGATGGCCTCCTGCAGGCGGCTGCACAGCTGTGGGTCGGACAGTGGCTGGTTGTCGGCATCGGTGATGAAGAACACGTCTTCCACCCGTTCGCCCAGCGTGGCGATCTTGGCGTTTTGCAGCGACAGGTCGAACTCGAGGAAAATGCGCCCCAACCGGGCCAGCAGCCCCGGGCGGTCGGGGGCGGTGATCTCAAGGATGGTGACTGGCCGCTGGGCATCGTTGAGGATGGTCACAAGGGGCGGGAAATCGAAGTGCTTGAGCTGGCGCGGCACCCGGCGCTGGATGATGGTCGGGTAGTCTTCCGGGTTGCGCAGCGCCTCGGTGAGGCCATCGCGAATCTGCCGGACCCGCTGTGGGTTGTCGCCGATCGCGCCGCCGTCGTTGTCCAGCACGATATAGGTGTCGAGGGTGAACTGGCTGCTGGAGGTGATGATGCGCGCATCATGAATGTTCAGGTTCAACTGCGACATCGCCGCCACGGTCACCGCGAAGAAGTCGTGTTGGTCGGGGGCGTAGATGAAAATCTGCGTGCCACCCTCGAATTCGCGTTGGGTGGTTTCCTTGATCAGCACCAGTGGCCCGCCGTCAGCAGGCTGCTGCAGGATCGCATCGCTGTGCCAGGCAACGTCGGCTGCATTGTGCTTGAGGAAGTAGTCATCGCCCAACTGCGACCACAGCTGCTCGACGTCGTCCGGGTCGATACCCTGGCGCACCAGGATATCCAGGGCAGCGGACTGGGTCTGGCGGATCTGCTCTTCACGGTCCAGCGGGTTTTCCAGGCCGCGGCGCAAGGCACGCTTGGTTTCGGTGTACAACTGGCGCAGCAAGCTGGCCCGCCACGAGTTCCACAGGCTGGGGTTGGTGGCGTTGATATCGGCCACGGTCAGCACATACAGGTAGTCCAGGCGCGTTTCGTCGCCCACGTGCAAAGCGAAATCGTGGATCACCTGCGGGTCTGACAGGTCCTTGCGCTGGGCCGTGGTGGACATGACCAGGTGGTTCTGCACCAGCCAGACGATCAGCCGGCTGTCCCAGGCGGGCAATTGATGGCGCTCGCAGAACGCCTGGGCATCCACTGCGCCCAGCTCGGAGTGGTCACCCTGGCGACCCTTGCCAATGTCGTGATAAAGACCGGCTAGGTAAATGAGCTCAGGCTTGGGCAGGCGCCCCATGAGCTTGCTGGCCAGCGGGAATTTCTCGGACACCGGCGTGTACTGCAGTTTACGCAGGTGCTTGATGAGGTTGAGCGTGTGGGCGTCGACCGTATAGATGTGGAACAGGTCGTGCTGCATCTGCCCGACGATCAGGCCGAACTCCGGCAGGTAGCGCCCGAGGATGCCGTAGCGGTTCATGCGCCGCAGGTTGCGGTGGATACCGATTTCACACTTGAACAGCTCGATGAACAGGCTGGTGTTGCGGATATCGGTACGGAAACTCTCGTCGATCAGGTGCCGGTGCTCGCGCAGCAGCCGCACGGTATCTGCCCGCACGCCCTTGATGTCGGGGTGCTGGGCCATCAACACGAACATTTCCAGCATGGCGAACGGGGTACGCCGGAACACATTGGGGCGCACGGCCTCGATGTAGCCGTCATGCAGGCGGAACCGCGCATTCAGCGGTTGGGTGGTACCACTGTCGTCATCGGCCAGGATCACTTCTTCGAAGTGCTGGATGATCAGGTCACACAGCTGGCTGATGCTCATTACCACCCGGTAGTACTGCTGCATGAACTGCTCGATGGCGCGCTTCGGGTTGTCATCGCTGTAGCCCAGCAGGGCGGCGATGCTGCGCTGATGGTCAAACAGCAGGCGGTCTTCGGCGCGGCCGGCCAGCATGTGCAGGGCATAGCGCACCCGCCACAGGAAGTCCTGGGACGAGGCCAGAAGCTCGTTTTCGCTTTCCAGCAGAAACCCTTCGCCGGCCAGGGCGTGCAGGTTGAGTGTGCCGTACTGGCGGCGTGCTACCCACAGCACCGTCTGGATGTCGCGAAGGCCTCCGGGCGAACCCTTGACGTTGGGCTCCAGGTTGTACTCGGTGTCGTTGTACTTGTGGTGGCGCGCCTGGAGTTCGGCGCGCTTGGCCAGGAAGAACTCCCGGCTTGGCCACATGTGCGCGGTGCTGGTGACCTCGAGCATGCGCTGGCGCAAGGCCTCGGGGCCGGTGATGGTGCGGCTTTCCATCAGGTTGGTGATGACCGTGAGGTCGGCGCGGGCCTGTTCGGCGCACTCATCGACGGTGCGCACGCTCTGGCCCACTTCCAGGCCGATGTCCCACAGCAGCGTGAGAAACCGCTCAATGGCATCGCGGTACTGTTCATGTTCTGCCGCGCCCAGCAGTATCAGCAGGTCGATATCCGAATGCGGGTGCAGTTCGCCGCGCCCGTAACCGCCTACGGCGACCAGTGCGATGCCGCTGTGGTCACCCCAGTCGAACTGGTTCCAGGCCTGTTGCAGCACGTTGTCCACCAGCCAGGCGCGTGCTTCGATCAGCGGGCGAATGGCGCTGCCGGCGCGAAAACGCTTGTCCAGCACCTCGCCGGCCTGGCGAATGGCCTTCTTGAAGGCAGCCACAGGGCTGGCCTTCAGGGCAAGTTCTGCCTGGAACTGGCCGCGGTCGAACAGTTCGGGGTCCACCTGTGGCATCGGGTCACGCTCCTGTGGTGTGGGCTGTGCCTGTTCAGGCCGAGAGGCGCGCGATGGTGTCGTCCTTGCGCAGGGTGAAGATTTCGTAGCCCGTGGCGGTGACCACCAGGGTGTGTTCCCACTGCGCCGAAAGCTTGCGGTCCTTGGTGATGGCGGTCCAGCCGTCGCCCAGTACCTTGGTGTCGGCCTTGCCCTGGTTGATCATCGGCTCGATGGTGAAGGTCATGCCTTCTTTAAGCTCCATGCCCGTGCCGGCACGGCCGTAGTGCAGAATCTGCGGCTCTTCGTGGAACACCTTGCCGATGCCGTGGCCGCAGAACTCGCGCACCACGGAAAAACCATTCTTTTCAGCGTGCTTCTGGATCACTTCGCCGATATCGCCCAGGCGGCAGCCTGGCTTCACCAGTTCGATGGCCTTGTACAGGCATTCCTGGGTGACGCGTGACAGCCGTTCGGCCCACTGCGGCACGGTACCCACATGGAACATGCGGCTGGTGTCGCCGTGGTAGCCGTCCTTGATCACGGTGATGTCGATGTTCAGCGTGTCACCGTCCTTGAGTGGTTTGTCGTTGGGGATACCATGACAGACCACGTGGTTGATGGAGGTGCAGATCGACTTGGGGTAGCCCTTGTAGTTGAGCGGCGCCGGAATGGCCTGCTGCACGTTGACGATGTAGTCGTGGCACAGGCGGTCGAGGGTTTCGGTGGTGACGCCGGGCTTGACGTGCTCTTCGATCATTTCCAGCACCTCGGCAGCCAGACGGCCGGCGATGCGCATCTTCTCGATGTCTTCTGCAGTCTTGATGGTGACGGTCATTACAGGCTCTCTTCACTGCGCCGCACGCGGCGCGCTAAAACAGGAAAGGCGTCATTCTAACAGAGCTGCGGGGTTCAGGCTGTTTCAGTCATGGCAGGGCGCCTGCAGCGCGGGGGCAGTTTTCAGGTTCCGTTTGCCCGCGCACTGTGGTATAACATGCGCCGCTTTCGGGCCCAGGCCCGTCTGCACACAAACCCACACACGTGTCGACACGATGGCCTGGGTGCCCCGAGTTGCAGAACTCGCGGGTTGGTCATTGGGATACGTGGAGGCCCAACCCGACTTATCAAGGAACTATCATGTCCCAAGTCAACATGCGCGATATGCTGAAGGCCGGTGTGCACTTCGGCCACCAGACCCGTTACTGGAACCCGAAAATGGGCAAGTACATTTTCGGCGCGCGCAACAAGATCCACATCGTCAACCTGGAAAAAACCCTGCCGATGTTCAACGACGCACTGTCGTTCGTTGAGCGCCTGGCCCAGGGCAAGAACAAGATCCTGTTCGTCGGCACCAAGCGTTCCGCCGGCAAGATCGTCGCCGAGCAAGCTGCTCGTTGCGGTTCGCCGTACGTTGACCACCGTTGGTTGGGCGGCATGCTGACCAACTACAAGACCATCCGCGCTTCGATCAAGCGTCTGCGCGACCTGGAAACCCAGGCCGATGACGGCACCTTCGCCAAGCTGACCAAGAAAGAAGCCCTGATGCGCTCCCGCGATCTGGAAAAACTGGACCGCAGCCTGGGTGGCATCAAGGACATGGGTGGTCTGCCTGACGCTCTGTTCGTCATCGACGTTGATCACGAGCGCATCGCGATCACCGAAGCCAACAAACTGGGTATCCCGGTTATCGGCGTTGTCGATACCAACAGCAGCCCGGAAGGTGTTGACTACATCATCCCAGGTAACGATGACGCCATTCGCGCTATCGAGCTGTACATGACTTCCATGGCTGACGCTGTGATCCGTGGCCGCAACAACGTTGCTGGCGGCACCGAAGTCTACGCTGAAGAAGCGGCTGCACCGGCTGCCGAGTAATAGACGCTAGCGTCGACTTGGCACGCAAAAAGGGGGCTCTGCCCCCTTTTTGCCACCTTGAAATCCTGCTGTCAGCGATGGCCCCGCATCATGGGCCGGCTGAACACAACAGCGGATTCGCAGAATTGAACGCCCGTGAGCAACGGGTGGAATGGTTGAAAAACTTTCCAAGAGGATTTTGAAATGGCAGCAATTACTGCAGCGCTGGTAAAAGAACTGCGCGAGCGTACCGGCGAAGGCATGATGGATTGCAAGAAGGCCCTGGAAAAGGCCGACGGCGACATCGAAAAAGCCATTGACGACATGCGTGCCTCCGGCGCCATCAAGGCCGCCAAGAAGGCTGGCAACGTGGCTGCTGAAGGCGCTATCGCCGTCAAGACCGACGGCAAAGCCGCCGTTCTGCTGGAAGTGAACTCGCAGACCGACTTCCTGGCCCTGCAAGACGACTTCAAGAACTTCGTGGCCGAAAGCCTGGAAGAAGCCTTCGCCCAGAAGCTGACCGACGCAGCCCCGCTGATCGCCTCGCGTGAAGCTGCCCGTGAAGCCCTGGTCGCCAAGTGCGGCGAAAACGTCAACATCCGCCGTCTGGTGCGTGTTGAAGGTGACGTGGTAGGTGCCTACCTGCACGGCAACAAGATTGGCGCCGTTGTTGTTCTGCAAGGCGGTGACGTCGAGCTGGCCAAGAACATCGCCATGCACGTTGCAGCGTCGAACCCTGAGTTCCTGGACTCGTCGGAAATCTCCGCTGAAGCCATCGAGCGTGAGAAGGGTGTGTTCCTGCAACTGAACGCCGACAAGATCGCCGGCAAGCCGGAAAACATCGTTGAGAACATGATCAACGGCCGTATTTCCAAGTTCAAGGCTGAAGCCTCGCTGAAAGAGCAGGCCTTCGTCATGGATCCAGAAGTCAAAGTGGGCGCCCTGGCTAAAAAAGCCGGTGCAGAAATCGTTTCCTTCACCTACTTCAAGGTCGGCGAAGGTATCGAAAAGCCGGTTGACGACTTCGCTGCCGAAGTGGCTGCTCAAGTAGCTGCTGCCAAGCAGTAAGACAGCCCCGTCTGTCGCCCCGAAGAGGCTGCCCGCTCACGCGCGCAGCCTCTTTGTCAAAACGGCGAGGGGTTCATCGAACCCTGCCGCCGCTGGCGCCTACCCGGTGCCACGCTACAGTTAGCAGGCTGCAAACAGCCCGCACGAATTTTCTACAGTACGCCGCAGGAGAGACTCGCAATGGCTCAGCAGGTGAGTGGTCGCCAACCTCGCTATAAACGCATTTTGCTCAAACTTAGCGGCGAGGCCCTGATGGGCTCGGAAGACTTCGGGATCGACCCGAAGGTGCTCGATCGCATGGCCCTTGAAGTGGGCCAGCTGGTTGGGATCGGTGTTCAGGTGGGCCTGGTCATCGGTGGTGGCAACCTGTTCCGCGGCGCCGCACTGAGCGCTGCCGGCATGGACCGCGTTACCGGCGACCACATGGGCATGCTGGCCACGGTGATGAACGCCCTGGCGATGCGCGATGCCCTGGAGCGTTCGAATATCCCGGCGCTGGTCATGTCGGCCATTTCCATGGTGGGTGTCACCGACCACTACGACCGCCGCAAAGCTATCCGTCACCTCAACTCCGGGGATGTGGTAATTTTCTCCGCCGGTACCGGCAACCCGTTCTTCACCACCGACTCCGCAGCCTGTCTGCGCGCCATCGAAATCGATGCCGACGTGGTGCTGAAGGCGACCAAGGTCGATGGTGTGTACACTGCTGACCCATTCAAGGACCCGCATGCCGAGAAGTTCGATCGCCTGACCTATGACGAGGTTCTGGATCGCAAGCTGGGTGTGATGGACCTGACCGCAATCTGCCTGTGCCGTGACCACAAGATGCCATTGCGGGTATTCAACATGAACAAGCCTGGCGCCCTGCTGAATATCGTGGTGGGCGGCGCTGAAGGCACTTTGATCGAGGAAGGCCAAGCATGATCAACGACATCAAGAAAGACGCTCAGGACCGCATGGGCAAGTCCCTGGAGGCCCTGGCGCGCAACCTGGCGGCCATCCGCACAGGTCGCGCCCACCCAAGCATCCTGGACAGCGTCAAGGTGCCTGCCTGGGGTAGCGAGATGCCGCTGAACCAGGTTGCTGCGATCAGCGTCGAAGACGCCCGCACCTTGAAGATCGTCGCCCATGACAAGAACCTGAGCGCGGCTATCGAGAAGGCTATCCTTACCTCGGACCTGGGCCTGAACCCGTCGAGCGCTGGCACCACCATCCGTGTGCCGATGCCTGCCCTGACCGAAGAAACTCGCAAAGGCTATACCAAGCAGGCCAGCGGCGTGGCCGAGGATGCCAAGGTAGCCGTGCGTAACGTGCGCCGCGATGCCCTGGCAGACCTGAAAAAGCTGACCAAGGACAAGGAAATCAGCGAGGACGAAGAGCGTCGCGCGGCCGATGAAATCCAGAAGCTGACCGACAAGTTCGTTGCTGAAGTCGATGCTGCGTTCAAGGCCAAGGAAAAGGACCTGATGGCCGTCTGAGGCCAGGTTTTTTTTGATGGAAAAGACCAAGCCAGCGGTACCGTCTTCGGTGCCGCGTCACGTCGCGATCATCATGGACGGCAACAACCGCTGGGCGAAACGCCGCCTGTTGCCGGGGGTTGCCGGCCACAAGGCCGGAGTGGACGCCGTTCGTGCGGTCATCGAAGTGTGCGCCGAGGCGGGTGTCGAGGTGCTCACGCTGTTCGCCTTCTCCAGCGAAAACTGGCAGCGCCCGGCCGAGGAGGTCGGTGCCCTCATGGAGCTGTTCTTCTCGGCGTTGCGCCGGGAGGCCAGGCGGCTGAACGAGAACAACATCAGCCTGCGCATCATTGGCGACCGCTCGCGGTTCCACCCTGAGTTGCAGGCCGCCATGCGCGAGGCCGAGGCACTGACTGCCGGTAACAACCGTTTCATCCTGCAGATCGCGGCCAACTATGGCGGGCAGTGGGATATCGCCCAGGCGGCCCAGCGGCTGGCGCGAGAGGTGCAGGCCGGGCATCTGCGCCCTGACGACATCACCCCGGGCCTGCTGCAAACCTGCCTGTCCACGGGCGATCTGCCGTTGCCCGACTTGTGCATCCGCACGGGTGGCGAGCACCGCATCAGCAATTTCCTGCTTTGGCAGCTGGCCTACGCCGAGCTGTATTTCTCCGACCTTTTCTGGCCGGACTTCAAACACGAGGCCATGCGTAAGGCATTGGCCGATTTCGCTTCGCGCCAGCGCCGCTTTGGTAAGACCAGCGAGCAGGTCGAGGCTGGAGCTCGTGCTTAATGCTTAAACAACGCATCATTACCGCGCTGATCCTGTTGCCGATAGCGCTGGGTGGGTTCTTCCTGCTCGAAGGGGGCGACTTCGCCCTGTTCATCGGCCTGGTGGTAACGCTCGGTGCGTGGGAGTGGGCGCGCCTGGCCGGGCTGATGGCCCAGCCCCTGCGTATCGCCTATGCCTTGGTTGTTGCCGGGGCGCTGATGCTGCTCTATGTGTTGCCGGAACTGGCCCCTTGGGTGCTCGGTGCAGCGGTGATCTGGTGGGGGCTTGCTACCTGGCTGGTACTCACCTACCCGCGCACCAGTGAGCTGTGGGCCAGTGCCGCCTGCCGGTTGCTGATCGGCCTGCTGGTGTTGCTGCCAGCCTGGCAGGGCCTGGTGCTGCTCAAGCACTGGCCATTGGGCAACTGGCTGATCCTGTCGGTGATGGTGCTGGTGTGGGCGGCGGATATCGGTGCCTATTTCTCTGGCCGAGCATTCGGCAAGCGCAAGCTGGCCCCGCACGTTAGCCCGGGCAAAAGCTGGGAGGGCGTCTATGGTGGCCTGGCGGTGAGCCTGGTCATCACGCTGGCCGTTGGCATCAGCCGTGAGTGGGGGGTGGGCCAGGTGCTGCTGGGCCTGGTCGGTGCTGCGCTGGTGGTGATGGCATCGGTGGTGGGTGACCTGACCGAGAGCATGTTCAAGCGCCGCTCGGGCATCAAGGACAGCAGCAACCTGCTGCCGGGCCACGGTGGTGTGCTGGACCGTATCGACAGCCTGACTGCTGCCATTCCGCTGTTCGCCGTGCTGCTGTGGGCTGCTGAATGGGGTGTGATGTGAGTGCTGTGCAGCGGATCACCGTGCTCGGTGCTACCGGCTCTATCGGCCTGAGTACGCTGGATGTGATCGCGCGGCACCCGGACCGCTACCAGGTGTTCGCGCTCACCGGGTACTCACGCATCGACGAGCTGCTTGAGCTGTGCGTGCGCCATCGCCCGGTGTTTGCGGTGGTGCCGGAGGCTGAGGCCGCTGCTCGGTTGCGCAGCGGCCTGGCGGCTGCCGGGTGTGCCACTGAAGTGCTCGAGGGCGAGGCAGGGCTTTGTCAGGTGGCCTCGGCTTCGGAGGTTGACGCCGTGATGGCGGCTATCGTCGGCGCCGCTGGGCTGCGCCCCACCCTGGCGGCGGTAGAGGCGGGCAAGAAGGTGTTGCTGGCCAACAAAGAAGCGCTGGTGATGTCGGGCGCCCTGTTCATGGACGCAGTCAGGCGCTCCGGCGCGGTACTGCTGCCCATCGACAGCGAGCACAACGCGATATTCCAGTGCATGCCGGCCGATTACGCACGGGGCCTCGGCGCCGTGGGTGTTCGCCGCATCCTGCTGACCGCATCGGGTGGGCCGTTCCGTGAGACGCCCGCCGAGGCGCTGCTCGAGGTTACCCCCGAGCAGGCCTGTGCACACCCGAACTGGTCCATGGGGCGCAAGATTTCCGTAGACTCGGCCAGCATGATGAACAAGGGCCTGGAGCTGATCGAGGCGTGCTGGTTGTTCGATGCCGCGCCGGCCGACGTCGAAGTGGTGGTGCACCCGCAGAGTGTCATCCATTCGCTGGTCGACTACGTCGACGGTTCGGTGCTGGCGCAGCTGGGTAACCCGGACATGCGTACGCCCATCGCCAATGCCCTGGCCTGGCCAGAGCGGATAGCGTCAGGGGTTGCCCCGCTGGATCTGTTCAGCATCGCCCGCCTGGACTTCCAGGCGCCGGACGAGCTGCGTTTCCCCTGCCTGCGCCTGGCGCGTCAGGCTGCAGAAGCGGGCCACAGCGCCCCGGCTGTGCTCAATGCGGCCAACGAAGTGGCGGTCGAGGCATTTCTGGCCCGCCGTATCCGCTTCCCGGATATCGCGAGTATGATCGAACAGGTCCTGGACCAGGAGCCGGTCGTGCCACTGCCGTCACTGGCTGCGGTGTTTGCCGCGGACCAGCGCGCCCGCGAGCTGGCCCGCGAATGGCTGAGGCGTCACGGGCGCTGATACCAGTTTGCCCAGGTAACGAGGGGCCGGTGTAGGCCGGCCCGCTGCACATCATTCGGAGATGGACATGACAGCGCTCTACATGATTATCGGCACCCTCGTTGCCCTGGGTGTACTGGTCACCTTCCACGAATTCGGCCACTTCTGGGTAGCGCGGCGCTGCGGTGTAAAAGTGCTGCGCTTTTCGGTCGGCTTCGGTATGCCGCTGGTGCGCTGGCATGACCGCCATGGCACCGAGTTCGTGGTGGCGGCCATCCCGCTGGGCGGCTACGTGAAAATGCTCGACGAACGCGAGGGTGATGTGCCGCCCTCGCTGGCAGGGCAATCGTTCAACCGTAAACCGGTGGGGCAGCGCATTGCGATCGTGGCTGCTGGCCCGATTGCGAACTTCCTGTTGGCAATCCTGTTCTTCTGGATTCTGGCCATGCTGGGTAGCCAGCAGATACGCCCGGTGATCGGGGCCGTAGACGCGGGCAGCCTGGCGGCCTCTGCCGGGCTGGTTGCCGGGCAGGAAATCGTTTCTATCGACGGCAAACCGACCAACGGCTGGTCGGCGGTCAACCTGCAGCTGGTGCGCCGGCTGGGTGAAAGTGGCACGTTGCAAGTGGGCGTGCGGGACGAGGGCGCCAGCGCAGAACAGCAACGTCAGGTGAAACTCGACAGCTGGCTGAAAGGCGCTGATGAGCCCGACCCGATCCAGTCGTTGGGCCTACACCCCTGGCGGCCGGCCATCGTGCCGGTATTGGCCGAAATCGACAGCAAGGGCCCGGCAGGGGCCGCAGGCCTGAAAACCGGTGACACCTTGCTGAGCATCGATGGCAAGCCGGTGGCTGAATGGCAGCAAGTGGTCGACAGCGTGCGTGCCCGCCCCGATGCCAAGGTGGTGGTGCGCGTGCAGCGCGACGGCGCCGTGCTAGACCTGCCGGTCACCTTGGGCCGCAAGGGCGAGGGCAGTGCGGCTGCGGGGTACCTGGGGGCTGGGGTGAAGGGTGGCGAGTGGCCGGCATCGATGCTGCGTGAGGTGCGCTACGGCCCGCTGGAGGCGGTTGGCGAGGGCTTGTCGCGCACCTGGAACATGAGCGTGCTGACGCTGCAGTCCCTGAAGAAAATGCTGTTCGGTGAGCTCTCGGTAAAAAACTTGAGTGGACCGATAACCATTGCTAAAGTGGCGGGCGCTTCAGCCCAGTCCGGCGTAGGGGATTTCCTGAATTTCCTGGCCTACCTGAGCATAAGCCTGGGGGTTCTTAACCTGCTGCCCATCCCGGTACTGGATGGGGGGCATTTGCTGTTCTACCTGGTCGAATGGGCGCGCGGTCGCCCGCTGTCGGACCGGGTACAAGGTTGGGGGGTCCAGATCGGTATCAGTTTGGTCTTGGGGGTGATGCTGCTCGCCCTGATCAACGATCTGGGTCGACTATAAAAGCTTCGCTCAATTGCGAAACCTGTCGTTCATGACGGCAGGTTGTTTATTGCCAGTTGGAATAAAAGGACTTCATGAAACGTCTGCTGCTAACTGCGGTCCTCTCCGCACTGATGATCGCTGAAGTTCACGCCGAGTCCTTCACCATCTCCGATATTCGAGTCAACGGCCTGCAGCGGGTTTCCGCCGGCAGCGTCTTTGGCGCCTTGCCGCTCAACGTGGGCGACCAGGCCGATGACCGTCGTCTGGTGGAATCTACCCGCTCGCTGTTCAAGACCGGGTTCTTCCAGGACATCGAGCTGAACCGTGATGGCAATGTTCTGATCATCAACGTGGTCGAGCGCCCGTCGGTGTCGAGCATCGAGATCGAAGGCAACAAGGCGATCAGCACCGACGACCTGATGAAAGGCCTGAAACAGTCGGGCCTGGCCGAAGGTGAAATCTTCCAGCGCGCCACCCTTGAAGGTGTGCGTAACGAGCTGCAGCGCCAATACGTGGCCCAGGGCCGCTACTCGGCCGAGGTCGATGCCGAAGTGGTGCCGCAGCCGCGCAACCGTGTGGCGCTGAAGATCAAGATCAACGAAGGCACCGTCGCTGCCATTCAGCACATCAACGTCGTTGGCAACAACGTGTTCGATGACGAAACCCTGCAGCAGCTGTTCGAACTGAAAACCACCAACTGGCTGTCGTTCTTCAAGAACGACGACAAGTATGCCCGCGAAAAACTGTCCGGTGACCTGGAGCGTCTGCGTTCCTACTACCTGGACCGCGGCTACATCAACATGGACATCGCCTCTACCCAGGTGTCCATCACGCCAGACAAGAAGCACGTCTACATCACCGTCAACATCAACGAAGGTGAGAAGTACACCGTTCGTGACGTGAAGCTGTCCGGTGACCTGAAGGTGCCGGAAGATCAGGTCAAGTCGCTGCTGCTGGTGCAGCCGGGCCAGGTGTTCTCGCGCAAGGTCATGACCAGCACGTCCGAGCTGATCACCCGCCGCCTGGGTAACGAAGGCTACACCTTCGCCAACGTCAACGGCGTACCGCAGCCGAACGACCAGGACCACACGGTCGACATCATGTTCGTGGTAGACCCGGGCAAACGCGCCTACGTCAACCGCATCAACTACCGTGGCAACACCAAGACCGAAGACGAAGTGCTGCGCCGCGAGATGCGCCAGATGGAAGGCGGCTGGGCTTCGACCTACCTGATCGACCAGTCCAAGACTCGCCTTGAGCGCCTGGGCTTCTTCAAGGATGTGAACGTCGAGACCCCGCCTGTGCCGGGTACCGATGACCAGGTCGATGTGAACTACAGCGTTGAAGAGCAGGCGTCCGGTTCGATCACCGCCAGCGTCGGTTTCGCCCAGAGTGCGGGCCTGATCCTGGGTGGTTCGATCAGTCAGACCAACTTCCTGGGTACAGGTAACAAGGTATCCGTTGGCCTGACCCGTTCCGAATACCAGACCCGCTACAACTTCGGCTTCGTGGACCCCTACTTCACTGCCGACGGCGTGAGCCTGGGTTACAACGCCTTCTACCGCAGCACCAACTACGATGATCTCGATGTCGACGTGGCGAGCTACGCGGTGGACAGCATGGGTGCCGGCGTCAGCCTGGGTTACCCGATCAGCGAAACGTCGCGCCTGACCTATGGTTTGAGCGTGCAGCAGGACAAGCTGAAAACCGGTAAATACACGGTTGATGAGATCTTCGATTTCATTGAAAAGGAAGGCAAAAGCTTCACCAACTTCAAAGCGTCGATCGGATGGTCTGAATCCACGCTGAACAAAGGTGTACTGGCGACCCGTGGCCATTCCCAGAGCCTGACCCTGGAGTCGACCATCCCAGGCAGCGACCTGTCGTTCTACAAACTGGACTACCGTGGCCAGCTGTTCAAACCGCTCAGCCAGAACTACACCCTGCGTTTGCACACTGAGCTGGGCTACGGTGACGGCTTCGGCGGTACTTCTGGCTTGCCGTTCTACGAGAACTACTACGCAGGTGGCTTCAACTCTGTGCGCGGTTTCAAAGACAGCAGCCTTGGCCCACGTAGTACACCTAGCACCGGCAAAAATGGCACTCTCAAAGACCCAGACCAAGACCCGCTACCCTTCGGCGGCAACGTCCTGGTGCAGGGCGGCGTAGAACTGCTGTTCCCGATGCCGTTCATCAAGGATCAGCGTTCCCTGCGGACCTCGGTGTTCTGGGATGTGGGTAACGTGTTCGACACCAATTGCGGCAAGAAGCCCGATTGCGCCAAGGTTGGCTTCTCCGACATGGCCAGTTCGGTCGGTGTGGGTGTGACGTGGATCACCGCCCTGGGCCCGCTGAGCTTCAGCCTGGCGATGCCGATCAAGAAGCCGGACGATGCCGACACCCAGGTGTTCCAATTCTCTCTGGGCCAGACCTTCTAAGGTCGGCCCTTGCTTAACGACAACGGTTTATCCAGGAGTTCATCGTGCGCAAGTTGACCCAAATGGCCGTAGTGGCCGCGGCGCTGGTCGCCACCCCGGCTTTCGCCGAAATGAAGGTTGCCGTTCTGAACTATCAGATGGCCCTGCTTGAATCGGACGCCGCCAAGAAGTACGCCGTGGATGCCGAGAAAAAGTTCGGCCCGCAGCTGACCAAGCTCAAGAGCCTGGAAAGCAGCGCGAAGGGCATCCAGGATCGCCTGATCAAGGGCGGCGACAAGATGCAGCAGCCCGAGCGTGAGCGCCTGGAGCTTGAATTCAAGCAGAAAGCCCGTGACTTCCAGTTCCAGTCCAAGGAGCTCAACGAAGCCAAGGCCGTGGCCGACCGTGACATGCTCAAGCAACTCAAGCCCAAGCTGGACGGCGCGGTGGAAGAGGTCATCAAGAAAGGTGGCTTTGACCTGGTGCTCGAGCGCGGCGCGGTCATCGATGTCAAACCTCAGTACGACATCACCCGCCAGGTTATCGAGCGCATGAACCAAGCCCGTTGATATGACCCTGACCATGACGCTTGGCCAGTTGGCCGAGGCCCTCGGGGCCACCCTGAAGGGCCCCGGTGACCTGAACATCACCGGCCTGGCCACCTTGCAGGAGGCCGGCCCCGGCCAGCTGAGCTTTCTCGCCAACCCGCAGTACCGCAAGTACCTGGACAACTGCCAGGCGGCTGCCGTGCTGCTCAAGGCGGCGGATGCAGAAGGCTTTGCCGGCCACGCGCTGATCGTGGCGGACCCGTACCTGGCGTACGCACGCATTTCCCACCTGTTCGACCCAAAACCCAAGGCTGTGGCGGGTGTTCATCCCAGCGCCGTGGTGGCCGGGGATGCTCAGGTGGATGCCAGTGCCTGTATCGGGCCTTTTGCAGTCGTTGAAAGCGGGGCGTGCATCGGCGCCAACGTCACCATTGGTGCCCATTGCGTGGTCGGTGCTCGTTGCGTCATCGGCGAGGGCGGTTGGCTGGCCCCGCGGGTCACGTTGTACCACGACGTCACCATCGGCAAGCGGGTGGTTATCCAGTCGGGTGCGGTGATCGGCGGTGAAGGCTTCGGCTTTGCCAACGAAAAAGGCGTATGGCGCAAGATCGCCCAGATTGGCGGCGTGAGCATCGGCGATGATGTTGAAATCGGCGTCAATACGGCGGTCGACCGTGGCGCGCTGTCCGATACCGTGATTGCCGATGGGGTCAAGCTGGACAACCAGATCCAGATTGCCCACAACGTGCACGTTGGTGAGCACACGGCCATGGCTGCCTGTGTGGGTATTTCCGGCAGTACGCGCATCGGCAAGCACTGCACCATTGCCGGGGGCGTTGGCATGGTAGGCCATATCGATGTCTGTGATAACGTTTTTGTGTCTGGCATGACCATGGTCACCCGCTCCATCACCGAGCCGGGCGCCTATTCATCCGGCACTGCCATGCAGCCACTGGCTGACTGGCGCAAGAGCGCCGCGCGTATCCGCCACCTGGACGACATGGCCAAGCGCCTCCAGCAGCTGGAAAAACGCGTCGATACCGTGACCTCAGGTGGCCAGCCGACATCAGAAGGCTGATACCATTTTCTGAGCAAGAGTGAACAGTCGCTAGCTGGCTCCTCTTTGGATTGCAAAAGGAGCGTGTGGTCAGCACCTGCGCTCCCTATTCTTATTACAGGCTTCCCCCCCGAAATGATGGACATCAACGAGATTCGCGAATACCTGCCTCACCGTTACCCGTTCCTGCTGGTGGACCGTGTTACGGATCTGGACTACGAGGCCCAGAGCATTCGTGCCTACAAGAATGTCAGCATCAACGAGCCGTTCTTCAACGGCCATTTCCCGGCGCACCCCATCATGCCGGGCGTTCTGATCATCGAAGCCATGGCCCAGGCGGCCGGTATCCTGGGTTTCAAGATGCTGGATGCCAAGCCGGCCGACGGCACGCTGTACTACTTCGTCGGCTCCGACAAGCTGCGCTTCCGCCAGCCGGTGCTGCCGGGTGACCAACTGGTGCTGGAGGCGAAGTTCCTCAGCCGCAAGAGCATGATCTGGAAGTTTGAATGCCGTGCCCTGGTGGACGGCAAGCCTGTATGCTCGGCAGAGATCACCTGCGCGGAACGCTCCCTATGAATTTGATTGATCCTCGGGCCATTATCGATCCATCGGCCAGACTGGCCGATGGCGTCGAGGTCGGCCCCTGGTCGATCGTTGGCCCCGATGTCGAAATCGGGGAGGGCACGGTCATCGGCCCGCATGTTGTGCTCAAAGGCCCGACCCGTATCGGCAAGCACAACCGTATCTTTCAGTTTTCGTCGATTGGCGAAGACACCCCGGACCTGAAGTACAAGGGCGAGCCGACCCGCCTGGTGATTGGCGATCACAACGTGATCCGCGAGGGTGTGACCATTCACCGCGGCACCGTGCAGGACCGCGCCGAAACCACCGTGGGCGACCACAACCTGATCATGGCCTATGCCCACATCGGCCATGACAGCGTCATCGGCAGCCACTGCATTCTGGTCAACAACACGGCGCTGGCAGGCCATGTGCACGTGGGCGACTGGGCGATCCTGTCCGGTTTCACACTGGTGCACCAGTATTGCCACATCGGTGCCCACGCGTTTTCCGGCATGGGCACCGCCATTGGCAAAGATGTGCCGGCATTCGTCACGGTGTTCGGCAGCCCGGCTGAAGCCCGCAGCATGAACTTCGAGGGCATGCGCCGCCGCGGTTTCAGCGACGAGGTGATCCACGTGCTGCGCCGCTGCTACAAGATCGTCTACCGCCAGGGCCTGACTGTCGAAGATGCCCTGCGCGAGTTGCAGGCACCGGCTGCGCAGTACCCTGAGGTCGAACTGTTCCGTCAGTCGATCGTGAGCTCTGCCCGCGGCATCACCCGCTGATATGGCCCAGCTTTGCATAGCCTTGGTCGCGGGTGAGGCCAGCGGCGACATTCTTGGCTCGGGCTTGATGCGCGCACTCAAGGCGCGTCACCCCGATGTGCGCTTCATCGGTGTCGGTGGCCCGCTCATGGAAGCCGAGGGCCTGCAGTCCTACTTCCCCATGGAGCGCCTTGCGGTGATGGGGCTGGTGGAAGTGCTGGGCCGTCTGCGCGAGCTGCTCAAGCGCCGCAAGCTGCTGATCCAGACCCTGATCGAGCAGAAGCCGGATGCGTTCATCGGCATCGACGCCCCTGATTTCAACCTGACGATCGAACTCAAGCTGCGCCAGGCCGGTATCAAGACCGTGCACTATGTGAGCCCGTCCGTGTGGGCCTGGCGTCAGAAGCGTGTACTGAAGATTCGCCAGGGCTGCGACCTGATGCTGACGCTGCTGCCCTTCGAGGCGCGCTTCTATGAAGAGCAGGGCGTACCGGTGCGGTTCGTCGGCCACCCGCTGGCCGACACCATTCCTTTGGAGTGCGACCGCGCTGCTGCCCGTGCCGCCCTCGGCTTGGGTAACGGGCCGGTGGTTGCGCTGATGCCAGGCAGCCGTGGCGGGGAAGTGGGTCGCTTGGGCGCGTTGTTCCTGGATGCAGCCCAGCGCCTGAGCGAACGGGTGCCGGGAGTACGCTTTGTGCTGCCCTGCGCCAATGCTAGCCGCCGCGCCCAGGTCGAGCAGATGCTGAGCGGCCGCCAGCTTGCATTGACGCTGCTTGACGGCCAGTCGCACCAGGCCCTGGCGGCCTGTGACGCGGTGTTGATCGCTTCGGGCACCGCTACCCTGGAGGCATTGCTGTTCAAACGTCCAATGGTGGTAGCCTATCGCCTTGCCCCGCTGACCTATTGGATACTCAAGCGCCTGGTAAAAAGCCCCTACGTGTCGTTGCCCAACCTGCTGGCCCAGCGTGAGCTGGTGCCTGAGTTGCTGCAGGACGCAGCCACCAGCGAAGCGCTGGCCGCCACGCTGGCACCACTGGTACGCGATGGCAGCCTGCAGACCGAGCGCTTCGACGAAATTCACCGCACCTTGCGTCGCGACGCCTCCAACCAGGCCGCCGACGCGGTGCTGGCTTTGCTCGAGAGGCGTTGAGATGCAGATAGGGCTGGACTTCAACCTGGTCGAAGACCTGGTTGCCGGTGTCGATGAAGTGGGCCGTGGCCCGTTGTGCGGTGCAGTGGTCACGGCGGCAGTGATCCTTGACCCATTACGCCCGATCCTGGGCCTTAACGACTCGAAAAAGCTGACTGAAGCCCGCCGTGAGGCGCTGTTCGACGAAATCTGCGAAAAGGCCCTGAGCTTTTGCATTGCCCGCGCTGAAGTCGAGGAAATCGACCGCCTGAACATTCTGCACGCCACCATGCTGGCCATGCAGCGTGCAGTCGAGGGCTTGCACATCACCCCCAACATGGCCCTGATCGACGGCAACCGCTGCCCACGCCTGGCCGTACCCTGCGCACCCGTTGTGCAGGGGGATGCCAAGGTGCCGGCCATTGCCGCTGCCTCTATCCTGGCCAAGGTGAGCCGCGACCGGGAGATGGCTGCCTTCGAGCTCATTTACCCGGGCTACGGCATGGGCGGGCACAAGGGCTACCCGACGCCTGTGCACCTCGAAGCGCTCGCGCGCCTGGGGCCTACGCCCATTCATCGTCGCTCGTTTGCCCCCGTGCGTGCGGCCTGGGAAGCGCGTGACGGCGTGGTCGATTCGCTGATCTGATCAGGGGCCAGCCGCGCGGCCCAACATCCCTTCGCAACTACGCTACAATTGCGCCCTTGTCGTTCAGCACTGCTACAGGATCTTCCATGTCGGTTCCCTTCGTTCACCTGCGCGTCCACTCCGAATTCTCGCTGGTAGACGGCCTGGTGCGGATCAAACCGCTGGCCAAGGCGCTGGCCGGGATGAACATGCCGGCAGTGGCCATTACCGACCAGAGCAACATGTGCTCGCTGGTCAAGTTCTACAAAACCGCCATGGGCGCAGGCATCAAGCCCATCTGCGGGGCCGACCTGTGGCTGGCCGGTGCAGACCCCGAAGCGCCGCTGTCGCGTATCTGTTTCCTGGCCATGAACCCCCAGGGTTACCGCAACCTCACCGAGCTGATTTCCCGTGGCTGGACCGACGGGCAGCGCAATGGCCTGGTGATTCTGCAACGTGAATGGATCGCCCCCGCCAGCGAAGGGCTGATTGCCCTGTCTGCCGGCCGTGAGGGCGACATCGGCATGGCGCTGCTGGCCGGTAGGCTCGATGAGGCCCAGGCCCTGCTGCAGGACTGGATGGGCATGTTCCCCGACCGGTTCTACGTTGAGCTGCAGCGTACCAACCGGCCTCGCGACGAAGAGTACGTGCATGCTGCCGTGGCCCTTGCCGACCGGTTGGGCGCGCCGCTGGTTGCCACCAACGATGTGAGGTTCATCAAGCAGTCCGACTTCGATGCCCACGAAACCCGGGTGTGTATCGGTGAAGGCTGGACCCTGGACGACCCGCGTCGCCCTCGGCTGTACAGCGACCAGCAGTACCTGAAGTCGGCCGACGAAATGGCGGCGCTGTTCAGCGACCTGCCGGACGCCATCGCCAACACCGTGGAAATCGCCAAGCGCTGCAATATCCAGGTGCAACTGGGCAAGTATTTCCTGCCGGACTTCCCGACGCCCAACGGCATGGGTATCGACGATTACCTGCGCCACGTGTCCCACGAGGGCCTCGAAGAGCGCCTGGCAGTGTTGTGGCCGAAGGACACCACGCCGGACTACGAAGAGAAGCGCCAGGTCTACCTGGACCGCCTGAAGTTCGAGCTGGATATCATCATCCAGATGGGCTTCCCCGGTTACTTCCTGATCGTGATGGACTTCATCAAGTGGGCCAAGAACAACGGTGTGCCCGTGGGCCCTGGCCGGGGTTCGGGTGCGGGCTCGCTGGTGGCCTACGTACTGAAGATCACCGACCTGGACCCGCTGGCCTACGACCTGCTGTTCGAGCGTTTCCTCAACCCTGAACGTATCTCCATGCCCGACTTCGACGTCGACTTCTGCATGGACGGCCGCGACCGGGTGATCGACTACGTGGCCGAAGCCTATGGCCGCAACGCGGTCAGCCAGATCATCACCTTCGGCACCATGGCGGCCAAGGCCGTGGTGCGGGATGTGGCGCGGGTGCAGGGTAAGTCTTACGGCCTGGCCGACCGCCTGTCGAAGATGATCCCGTTCGAAGTGGGCATGACCCTGGAAAAGGCCTACGAGCAGGAAGAGATCCTGCGCGATTTCCTCAAGGGGGACGAAGACGCCCGCGAAATCTGGGACATGGCGCTGAAGCTCGAAGGCGTCACCCGCGGTACCGGCAAGCACGCCGGGGGCGTGGTGATCGCGCCGACCAAGCTCACCGACTTCTCGCCCATCGCCTGTGATGAAGAAGGCGGCGGCCTGGTAACCCAGTTCGACAAGGATGACGTCGAGGCGGCCGGCCTGGTGAAGTTCGACTTCCTCGGCCTGCGTACGCTGACCATCATCAAGTGGGCGATGGAGATCATCAACCGCGAGCAGGCCAAGAAAAACCTGCCGGATCTGAACATCGACTTCATCCCGCTGGATGACCGCAAAACCTACGAGCTGCTGCAAAAAGCCGAAACCACGGCGGTGTTCCAGCTTGAATCCCGGGGCATGAAGGAGCTGATCAAGAAGCTCAAGCCCGACTGCCTGGAAGACCTCATCGCGCTGGTGGCGCTGTTCCGCCCGGGCCCGCTGCAATCGGGCATGGTGGATGACTTCATCAACCGCAAGCACGGCCGTGCCGAACTGGCCTACCCGCACCCTGACTACCAGTACGACGGCCTGCAGCCGGTGCTGGCGCCCACCTACGGCATCATCCTGTATCAAGAGCAGGTGATGCAGATCGCCCAGGTGATGGCTGGCTATACCCTGGGTGGCGCTGACATGCTGCGCCGGGCGATGGGCAAGAAAAAACCCGAGGAAATGGCCAAGCAGCGCGGCGGTTTCATCGAGGGCTGTGCCAATAACGGTATCGATGGCGATCTTGCGGGTAACATCTTCGACCTGGTGGAGAAATTTGCCGGCTATGGCTTCAACAAGTCGCACTCCGCCGCCTACGGGCTGGTGTCTTACCAGACTGCCTGGCTGAAAACCCACCACCCGGCTGCGTTCATGGCCGCGGTATTGTCTGCGGACATGCACAACACCGACAAGGTGGTGGTGCTGGTGGAGGAAGTGCGCAGCATGAAGCTGCGCCTGGACGCCCCGGACGTGAACTTCTCCGACTTCAAGTTCACCGTCAACAATGATGGGCGCATCGTTTATGGCCTGGGTGCGATCAAGGGGGTGGGCGAAGGGCCGGTAGAGGCAATCGTCGAGGCACGTGCCGAAGGTGGCCCATTCAAGGACATGTTCGATTTCTGCGAGCGCATCGACCTCAAGCGCGTCAACAAGCGCACCCTCGATGCCCTGGTGCGCAGTGGCGCCCTCGACCGGCTTGGCCCGCACTTCCACGACGAGATCAAGGCCTACCACGCCCACATCGACATCAACCGGGCCATCCTGCTGGGGGCACTGGGCGAAGCGATCAAAGCCGCCGAGCAGACTGCCCGCACGGCAGACAGCGGTCACATCGACCTGTTCGGTGGCATGTTCGATGCGGTGGATGCCGACGTCTATGCCAACCACCGCAAGGCGCGGCCCCTCACACTCAAGGAGCGGCTCAAAGGCGAGAAAGACACCCTTGGGCTGTACCTGACCGGCCACCCAATCGACGAGTATGAAGCCGAGATCCGTCGTTTTGCGCGCCAGCGCATCATTGACCTCAAGCCGTCACGCGATACCCAGACCATCGCGGGCATGATCATTGCCCTGCGGGTGATGAAGAACAAGAAGGGCGACAAAATGGGCTTCGTGACCCTGGACGACCGTTCCGGGCGCATCGAGGCATCACTGTTTGCCGATGCCTACATCACCGCCCAGTCCCTGCTGCAGACCGACGCCATGGTGGTGGTGGAAGGGGAGGTCAGTAACGACGACTTCTCGGGCGGCTTGCGCCTGCGGGTGAAGCAGGTCATGACCCTGGAAGACGCCCGTACCAAACTGGCCGAGAGCCTGCGCCTGAAAGTGGCGCACGAGGCGCTCAAGGGCGACCGGCTGAAATGGCTGGGCGAGCTGATCACCCGCCACCGAGGTGCCTGCCCGATCACCCTGGAGTACACCGGCAGTGACGCCAAGGCCATGCTGCAGTTTGGCGAGCAGTGGGCAATCGACCCGGCCGATGGGTTGATTCAGACACTGCGTGACCAGTTCGGGCGTGAGAACGTCTTTCTGCAATATCGTTGAACCGACCAAATTTAATCTCGACCTGAATGCGCCTGATCCCTTAAGGTATGGCGCCAAACGGATCAACCGGCCGGCCGCCTGGCCGTAGACCCAAGACGGATGACTATGAACCCGAATTTTCTCGATTTCGAACAGCCGATTGCCGACCTGCAAGCCAAGATCGAAGGCCTGCGCCTGGTAGGCAACGACAATTCGCTGAATATCAGCGATGAAATTGCCCGTCTGCAAGACAAGAGCAATACCCTGACCGAAAGCATCTTCGGCAACCTCACCAGCTGGCAGATCGCTCGCCTGGCGCGTCACCCACGTCGTCCTTACACCCTGGACTACCTGGAACACATCTTCACCGAATTCGAAGAACTGCACGGCGACCGCCATTTCTCCGACGATGCTGCCATTGTTGGCGGCACTGCGCGCCTGGACGGCAAGCCGGTGATGGTGATCGGCCATCAAAAAGGCCGCGAAGTGCGCGAGAAGGTGCGCCGCAACTTCGGCATGCCACGCCCCGAGGGCTACCGCAAGGCCTGCCGCCTGATGGAAATGGCCGAGCGCTTCCGCATGCCGATCCTGACCTTCATCGATACCCCGGGTGCCTACCCTGGCATCGACGCCGAAGAGCGCAACCAGAGCGAAGCCATCGCCTGGAACCTGCGCGTCATGGCCCGCCTGAAAACCCCGATCATCGCCACCGTGATCGGTGAGGGTGGTTCCGGCGGCGCGCTGGCCATTGGTGTGTGCGACCAGCTGAACATGCTGCAGTACTCCACCTATTCGGTGATCTCGCCTGAAGGCTGTGCCTCCATTCTATGGAAGACTGCCGACAAAGCGGCTGACGCGGCTGAAGCCATGGGTATCACCGCCGAGCGCCTGAAGAGCCTGAATATCGTCGACAAGGTCATCGAGGAGCCGCTGGGCGGCGCCCACCGCGACCCGGCTGCCATGTCTGAAAGCATTCGTGCCGACCTGGTGCAGCAGCTGGACATGCTGGGCAAGCTCGATCACGACGCGCTGCTGGCGCGTCGCTACGACCGCTTGATGAGCTACGGCGTCTGATTATTCCGGCTGTCAGGTAATGGCACCGGCGTTGCCGGTTATCGCGGGTGACCCCGCCTCTACAGACAGGTATTGCCTTTAGGGGCGGGGTCACCCGCGAGTGGTTTCAGAGGCCCTGATGATCGACCCAACCCCCTGGGTAACCGCCCCTCACTGGTACATCGCCTTTTCGGGTGGCCTGGATTCCACCGTCCTTCTGCACTGCCTGGCGGCTTACGCCCGCCAGCATTCGTGCCCACCGTTGTGCGCCGTTCACGTTCATCATGGCCTGCAGGCGGCTGCCGATGCCTGGCCTGCCCATTGCCAGCGCACCTGCGACCACCTGGGTGTCGAACTGCGCGTTATTCACGTCGACGTCGTGCGCGGCGCCAGCCTGGAACAAGCCGCCCGCGATGCGCGTTACGCCGCCTTTGAAGCGCTCATGGGGCAGGGTGACATCCTGTTCACCGGGCAGCACCTGGATGACCAGGCCGAGACTGTGCTGTTTCGGCTGTTGCGCGGCGCAGGCCTGCGGGGGCTGGCGGCCATGGCCAAACAGCGCGCGCTGGGGCGGGGGGGGCTGGTCAGGCCGCTGCTGGGCTGCCCCCGGGAGCAGTTGCAAGACTATGCCAAGGCGCATGGCCTGGCCTGGGTTGAAGACCCTTCCAACAGCGATCTCCAGTACGCTCGCAACTACCTGCGTGCTGAAGTGGTACCGGTGCTTGAGCGGCGCTGGCCCCAGGCCGGCCAGAGCCTCGCCCGCGCCGCCGAGCACCTGGGCGAAGCCTTGGGCTTGCTCGAAGAGCTGGCCCGGGCCGACCTGGCATCGGCCGCGCAAGGGGCACCGGGCACCTGGCCAGGGCTGGACTCGCTGGCGCTGGCCAGCCTGGGGGCGCTGTCGCCCGCGCGGCAGCGTAACGCCTTGGAATACTGGCTCAGCAGCCGTACCCGACTGCCCGATACGCGTCATTGGGCCGGGTGGGCAGATTTGCGCGACGCCGCAGCCGATGCCCAGCCCGTGTGGCGGCTTGCCGATGGGCAGCTGGTGCGCAGTCAGGGGCGTATCTGGTGGCTCAGTGGTGAATGGTTACGACAGCCTGCAGGCGGCCTGAGCTGGGCCGGTGCCGGGGCGCCTCTGGCGTTGCCTGGTAACGGCTGCGTGCGACTTGTTGGCGCAGCTGCGCTGGCAGGCCTGCGCATTGCCTACCGCCAAGGTGGCGAAGTGCTGGACGTGCCCGGGCGGGGGCGGCGTGACCTCAAGCGCCTGCTCAACGAGCTGCAAGTGCCGCACTTCCTGCGCGCACGCCTGCCGTTGCTGTACCAGGGCGAGCAGCTGCTGGCGGTCGCCAACCTGCCAGGCCTGGGGCGGGGCGATTGCCGGCTGCACTGGGTACTGCCGAGCAGCGCGCAAGGTTTGAGCTGATGGGTACATTCGGGTAGACTACCCTCCCTTCTTGATACAGCTTCTGTGGGTTCCGCGAAAACACAGGGGTTGCCGATTACCAAGCAGTTTTTTGCTGGGCTGATTCTGAGAAATGACGAGCGAGCTCCATGCCGGGGATACCCCTGGTCTGTACAGACGCGGCAGTTTTTCGAGATGCACTGTGATTGACGCAGGTGATCGGAGGCTTCGGCCTTCCTTCGCTTTCTCCGGCGGCGCTGGCCGCCTTAACGCAGACTTCTAGGGTTTTTCATGACGCGCTACATATTCGTCACGGGCGGTGTTGTTTCTTCATTGGGGAAAGGCATTGCCTCGGCTTCCCTGGCGGCCATCCTGGAAGCGCGGGGCCTGAAGGTCACCATGCTCAAGCTGGATCCGTACATCAACGTCGACCCAGGCACCATGAGCCCGTTCCAGCACGGTGAAGTATTCGTCACCCAGGACGGCGCCGAAACCGACCTGGACCTGGGCCACTACGAGCGGTTCATCCGCACGACCATGACCCAGAACAACAACTTCACCACGGGCCGTATCTACGAGCACGTGCTGCGCAAGGAGCGCCGTGGTGACTACCTGGGTGCCACCATTCAGGTCATTCCGCACATTACCGACGAAATCAAGCGTCGCATCATCAAGGGTGCCGGCGATGCCGACGTGGCCCTGGTGGAAATCGGCGGTACCGTGGGCGATATCGAGTCGCAACCGTTCCTTGAGGCCATCCGCCAGCTGCGCGTCGAAGTCGGCTCCAAGCGCGCCATGCTGATGCACCTTACCCTGGTGCCGTACATCGCCACCGCGGGCGAGACCAAGACCAAACCGACCCAGCACTCGGTGAAGGAACTGCGCTCCATCGGCCTGCAGCCCGATGTACTGATCTGCCGCTCCGACCACCCGGTCGATGCCTCGTCGCGCCGCAAGATCGCCCTGTTCACCAACGTTGAAGAGCGTGCGGTCATCTCGCTGGAAGACGTAGACACCATCTACAAGATCCCAGGCGTGCTGCATGCCCAGGGCCTGGACGATTTCGTCGTCGAGCGTTTCGGCCTGCAGTGCAACGGTGCCGACCTGTCCGAGTGGGACAAGGTGGTGGACGCCAAGCTGAACCCTGAGCATGAAGTCACCATCGCCATGGTCGGCAAGTACATGGAGCTGCTGGATGCGTACAAGTCGCTGATCGAAGCGATGAGCCACGCCGGCATCACCAACCGTACCAAGGTCAACCTGCGCTACATCGACTCCGAAGACATCGAGAACCAGGGCACCAGCCTGCTCGAAGGCGCCGATGCCATCCTGGTGCCGGGCGGTTTCGGCCTGCGCGGCGTGGAAGGCAAGATCACCGCGGTGCAGTACGCCCGTGAGAACAAGGTACCGTACCTGGGCATCTGCCTGGGCATGCAGGTGGCCGTGATCGAGTTCGCCCGTAATGTGATGGGCTGGAAAGACGCCAACTCCACCGAGTTCGACCGCAACAGCGGCCACCCGGTCGTGGGCCTGATCACCGAGTGGGCTGATGCCACCGGCGCGGTCGAAACCCGCAGCGAAGCGTCCGACCTGGGCGGCACCATGCGCCTGGGTGCACAGGACTGCCAACTGGCAGCCGGCTCCAACGTGCACGACTGCTACGGCAAGGATGTGATCACCGAGCGTCACCGCCACCGCTATGAGGTGAACAACAACCTGCTGCCGCAACTGGTCGATGCTGGCCTGGTGGTATCCGGCCGTTCCGAAGACGGCGCGCTGGTGGAAGTGGTTGAGTCCAAGGATCACCCATGGTTCGTCGCCTGCCAGTTCCACCCGGAATTCACCTCCACCCCGCGTGACGGCCACCCGTTGTTCAGTGGTTTCGTGAAAGCGGCCCTCGCCCAGAAGAACAAGGCCTGATCCATGACCCAGAAGATCATCCGCGTCGGTAACATCGAGATCGCCAACGACAAGCCGTTTGTGCTGTTTGGCGGCATGAACGTGCTGGAATCCCGCGACCTGGCCATGAAGGTGTGCGAAGAATACGTACGGGTTACCGACAAGCTCGGTATCCCCTATGTGTTCAAGGCCAGCTTCGACAAGGCCAACCGGTCCTCGGTCAGTTCTTACCGTGGGCCTGGCATGGAAGAAGGGCTGAAGATCTTCGAAGAGATCAAGCGCACCTTCAATGTGCCGGTGATTACCGACGTGCATGAGCCCTACCAGGCCGAGCCGGTGGCCCAGGTTTGCGACATCATCCAGTTGCCTGCCTTCCTGTCGCGCCAGACCGACCTGGTGGTGGCCATGGCCCGCAGTGGCGCAGTGATCAACATCAAGAAGGCCCAGTTCCTCGCGCCTCAGGAAATGAAACACATCCTGGCCAAGTGCGAAGAGGCCGGTAACGATCAGTTGATCCTCTGCGAGCGTGGTTCGAGCTTCGGCTACAACAACCTGGTCGTGGACATGCTCGGCTTCGGCATCATGAAGCAGTTCCAGTACCCGGTGTTCTTCGACGTGACCCACGCCCTGCAAATGCCGGGTGGTCGCGCCGATTCCGCAGGCGGGCGCCGCGCCCAGGTCACCGACCTGGCCAAGGCCGGCATGAGCCAGGGCCTGGCGGGCCTGTTCCTCGAAGCCCACCCGGACCCGGACAACGCCAAGTGCGACGGCCCCTGTGCCCTGCGCCTGGATAAGCTGGAGCCATTCCTGGCCCAGCTCAAGCAACTGGACGACCTGGTGAAAAGTTTTCCGACGGTAGAAACCGCGTAAAGCGCGTTTCTCGGGTAAAGTAGCGCCCGACCCACCCCTGACCATTCGGTCAGGGGCTCCCTTCGCCGGGCCTGCCATCGCAAACCCTCCCGGCGAACGGCAAGAATTCCCTAAGCTGCGTTGTTTTCGTCAATTCTGGAGTGCTTACAACAATGGCAAAAATCGTCGACATCAAAGGTCGTGAAGTTCTCGATTCGCGTGGCAACCCCACCGTGGAAGCCGATGTACTGCTCGACAACGGCATCATCGGCAGCGCCTGTGCGCCGTCCGGTGCTTCCACCGGCTCGCGCGAAGCGCTGGAGCTGCGTGATGGCGACAAGAGCCGTTACCTGGGCAAAGGCGTGTTGAAGGCTGTCGCCAACATCAACGGCCCGATTCGCGAGCTGCTGCTGGGCAAGGACCCTTCCGACCAGAAGGCCCTGGACCATGCCATGATCGAACTCGACGGCACCGAGAACAAGGCCAAGCTGGGCGCCAACGCCATCCTCGCCGTGTCGCTGGCTGCCGCCAAGGCTGCCGCCCAGGACCAGGACCTGCCGCTGTACGCGCACATTGCCAACCTCAACGGCACCCCAGGCCAGTACTCCATGCCGGTGCCGATGATGAACATCATCAACGGCGGCGAGCATGCCGACAACAACGTCGACATCCAGGAGTTCATGGTCCAGCCGGTTGGCGCCAAGACCTTCTCCGACGGCCTGCGCATGGGCACCGAGATCTTCCACCACCTCAAGGCCGTGCTCAAGGCGCGTGGCTTGAACACTGCCGTGGGTGATGAAGGTGGTTTCGCGCCTAACCTGGCGTCCAACGAAGATGCCCTGGGTGCCATCGCTGAAGCTGTCGAAAAAGCCGGCTACAAGCTGGGTACCGATGTGACCCTGGCCCTGGACTGTGCAGCTTCCGAATTCTACGAAGACGGCAAGTACAACCTGTCGGGCGAAGGCAAGTCGTTCGACGCCGAAGGCTTTGCCGAGTACCTCAAGGGCCTGACCGAGCGCTTCCCGATCATCTCCATCGAAGATGGCCTGGACGAATCGGACTGGGCGGGCTGGAAGATCCTCACCGACAAGATCGGCAGCAAAGTGCAGTTGGTGGGCGACGACCTGTTCGTGACCAACACCAAGATCCTCAAGGAAGGCATCGAGAAGGGTATCGGTAACTCGATCCTGATCAAGTTCAACCAGATCGGCTCGCTGACCGAGACCCTGGAAGCCATCCAGATGGCCAAGGCTGCAGGTTATACCGCAGTCATCTCGCACCGCTCCGGCGAAACCGAAGACTCCACCATCGCCGACCTGGCCGTGGGTACCGCTGCAGGTCAGATCAAGACTGGCTCGCTGTGCCGCTCCGACCGCGTCTCGAAGTACAACCAGCTGCTGCGCATCGAAGAGCAACTGGGTGCCAAGGCGGTATACCGTGGTCGTGCCGAGTTTCGCGCCTAAGCAAGAGATGGTAAAAAGGCAGCAGCCGCCGCTGCAGGCACACGCGTACTGAATGTGCCTGTAGCCCAACGGGTTTCTGTTTACGAAGCCTGGCCTCGGCCAGGCTTTGTGCTATCCGAGCCCCTGAACCGACAGGGTCTTTCAACCTGGATATCTTGATGCGCAGTCCTTATTGGTTGTTCCTGGTCCTGCTTTTGCTGCTGGGTGGCCTGCAGTACCGCTTGTGGGTGGGCAATGGCAGCCTGGCGCAGGTGGCCGAGCTCAAGCAGCAGATCGAAGAGCAGCACGCCGAAAACGAGCGCCTGCTCGAGCGTAACCGCGTGCTCGATGCCGAAGTGCTGGAGCTGAAGAAGGGCATGGAGACCGTCGAAGAACGGGCTCGTCATGAATTGGGAATGGTCAAGGAGGGCGAGACCCTCTTCCAGTTGCCGCAGAAATGAACGCGCATCTACCGGCCTTCTGGGCCGTGATCCCTGCTGCCGGCGTGGGTGCCCGCATGGCTGCGGACCGCCCCAAGCAATACCTTGAGCTGGCCGGCAAGACTATTCTTGAGCACAGCCTCGACTGTTTCCTGGGCCACCCCACGTTAAGCGGGGTGGTGGTGAGTGTTGCCGGAGATGACCCCTATTGGCCTGGTCTGCCGTGTGCCAATGACGCGCGCATACGGCGCGCGGATGGCGGCCGTGAGCGTGCGGACTCGGTGCTGAATGCTTTGTTGCTGCTGCATGCCCAGGGGGCCTCGGACAGCGACTGGGTGCTGGTCCACGATGCGGCGCGGCCGAACCTTGCACGCAGCGACCTGGACAAGTTGTTGTCGGAGCTGGCAGACGACCCGGTGGGGGGGCTGCTGGCGATGCCGGCGCGCGACACCCTCAAGCGTGCCGACAGCAATGGCCGGGTGAGCGCTACCGTGGACCGTAGCACCATCTGGCAGGCTTACACGCCGCAGATGTTCCGCCTTGGGGCATTGCACCGGGCGTTGGCCGAGTGCCTGGTGTCTGATGTGGTAGTGACCGATGAGGCCTCGGCCATCGAATGGTCCGGCCAGGCGCCGCGGCTGGTCGAAGGGCGCAGTGACAACATCAAGGTCACGCGACCCGAAGACCTGGAATGGTTGCGTCAGCGCTGGGCGGGTAGGCGCTGATGGTCGCTCTCCTGTACCGGCCTCTTCGCGGGTAAACCCGCTCCCACAGGGTCTCCACTGGGTCTGAAATCTGTGAAGTACCTGTGGGAGCGGGTTCACCCGCGAAAAGGCCAGTATAAGCAGCACACCCCTTCAGCCGAAACGATACTCCGGCAACCCCGTCAACCCTTGCTTCAAGTAATCCACCAACCGCCGCACCTTCGGCGACAAGTGCCGTTGCTGTGGATACAGCGCCCACACTGCCGTATTCGGGGGCTGGTGTGCCTCCAGCAGTGACACCAGCGCCCCAGTGTTCAGGTGCTCCAGCACGTAGTAGTCCGGCAACTGGCACAACCCGATCCCCTGCAGCGCAGCATCCAGCACTGCCTGCCCGCTGTTGCAGCGCCAGTTGCCCTGCACCCGTTGGCTGAGCTCGCGCCCTTCCAACTGCAGCGCCCACACGTCCGAGCTGCCGATCAGGCAGTTGTGGCGGGCGAGCTCGGACACGCTGTGTGGCCTGCCGTAGCGTTCAAGGTAGGCGGGTGAGGCACACAGGTACATGCGTCGTGGCGCCAGGCGCGTGGCCACCAGGCGAGAATCGGCCAGGCGGCCCAGCCTTATCGCCAGGTCCATGCCGTGATGCACCAGGTCGAGGGTGTGGTTGCTCAGCTCCACGTCCACCCGCAACTGCGGGTACAGGGCCATGAAACGCGTCACCAGCGGCACGATGAACCGCTCGCCATACGCCACCGCGCAGGTCATGCGCAGCAGCCCCTTGGGCTCGCTGGCCAGGTCGCCCATGGCGCGCAGCGCTTCCTCGCGGCCGTCTTGCAGGCGCTGGCAATGCTGCAAAAAGGTCTGCCCCGCCTCCGTCAGCGTCACGCGGCGGGTACTGCGGTACAGCAGGCGTGTTTGTACGCGCTCTTCAAGGCGGGCGATCTGGCGGCTCACATGGGATGACGAAACCCCCAGGCGCTCGGCCGCCGCCGTGAACTGGCCAGACTCGGCCACCGCAACGAATTCGTCTATGCCTTCCCAACGGTTAAGCATTGATTGTCCCTGTGCAGCAATAATGTTTTGAGCTGAGGCTGATTATTCATCAAATGATGGTGAATTACACTGCAGGCCTTGTTCAAGACCTGTATGGAGACCTTTGATGATCAAGTCCCGCGCTGCCGTAGCCTTCGAAGCCAAGAAACCGTTGGAGATCGTCGAAGTCGACGTGGCCATGCCCAAGGCCGGGGAAGTGTTGCTGCGCGTTGTCGCCAGCGGCGTTTGCCATACCGACGCCTATACATTGTCGGGCGCCGACCCGGAGGGCATCTTCCCGTCGATTCTGGGCCATGAAGGTGGCGCAATCGTCGAAGCGGTAGGCGAGGGCGTCACCTCGGTTGCCGTTGGTGACCACGTGATCCCGCTGTACACCCCTGAATGCGGCAAGTGCAAGTTCTGCCTGTCGGGCAAGACCAACCTGTGCCAGGCCATTCGTGCCACCCAGGGCAAGGGCCTGATGCCAGACGGCACCACGCGTTTCTCGTACAAAGGCCAGCAACTGTTCCACTACATGGGCACTTCGACCTTCTCCGAGTACACCGTGCTGCCGGAAATCTCTGTGGCCAAGATCCAGAAAGAAGCCCCGCTGGAGAAGGTCTGCCTGCTGGGCTGTGGCGTTACCACCGGCATCGGCGCGGTGTTGAACACCGCCAAGGTCAAGCCGGGTGATACCGTCGCAGTCTTCGGCCTGGGCGGCATCGGCCTGTCGGCGATCATCGGCGCGGTCAAGGCCAAGGCCTCGCGCATCATCGCCATCGACATCAACCCGGCAAAGTTCGAGATCGCTCGCCAGCTGGGTGCTACCGATTGCATCAACCCGAAGGAGTACGACCGCCCAATCCAGGAAGTCATTGTCGACCTCACCGACGGCGGCGTGGACTTCTCCTTCGAGTGCATCGGCAATGTCCAGTTGATGCGCGCAGCGCTGGAGTGCTGCCACAAGGGCTGGGGGGAGTCGGTGATCATCGGCGTCGCCGGCGCCGGGCAGGAAATTGCCACCCGTCCGTTTCAGCTGGTTACCGGCCGGGTGTGGCGCGGTTCGGCGTTCGGTGGGGTGCGAGGGCGCAGTGAGCTGCCGAGCTACGTCGAGATGTCGCAGAACGGCGAGATTCCGCTGGACACCTTCATTACCCACACCATGGGCCTGGAAGACATCAACAAGGCGTTCGACCTGATGCATGAAGGCAAGAGCATTCGCAGCGTCATTCACTTCTGAGGTTTGCCATGAGCCTGGACAACATCTCCTGCCAGAAAAGCTTCGGCGGCTGGCACAAGCGTTACCGGCATCACTCCAAAGTGCTGGGCTGCGACATGGTGTTCGCTGTGTACCTGCCGCCACAAGCGGAGCAGGGCGCCAAGCTGCCGGTGCTGTACTGGCTCAGCGGCCTGACCTGCACCGACGAGAACTTCATGCAGAAGGCCGGTGCCCAGCGCCTGGCTGCGGAGCTCGGGTTGATCATTGTGGCGCCCGATACCAGCCCGCGTGGCGAGCAGGTACCGGGCGACCCCGACGGTGCCTGGGACTTCGGCCTGGGCGCCGGGTTCTACCTGAATGCTACCCAGCAACCCTGGGCCCAGCACTACCGCATGCATGACTATGTGGTGCAGGAGTTGCCCGCGCTGATCGAGGCACACTTCCCCGCGTCGGGGGAGCGCAGCATCAGTGGCCATTCCATGGGCGGGCACGGCGCGCTGGTATGCGCCTTGCGCAACCCGGGGCGGTATCGCGCGGTATCGGCGTTTTCACCCATCAGCAACCCCATGGATTGCCCATGGGGCGAGAAGGCGTTCAGCCGCTACCTGGGTGAAGACCGCGCCCGCTGGCGCGAGTGGGACGCCAGCGTGCTGCTGGCCGAAACCCCGGCCGGGCAGTGCCCACCGTTGCTGGTGGATCAGGGCGACCGCGATGACTTCCTGGAACAGCAGCTCAAGCCTGAAGCACTTGAGCAGGCTGCGCGCAAAGGCGGTCACGACCTGACCTTGCGCCTGCAACCTGGCTATGACCACAGTTATTACTTCATTGCCAGTTTCATCGAGGACCACCTGCGCCATCACGCCGCGGCATTGGGGCGCTAGCCTGCAAATACAGGTAGAATCACGCCCTGACTCATTCAGGGCGTTTTTCTATGCGTATTGGCCACGGCTACGATGTGCACCGTTTCTGCGACGGTGATTTCATTACCCTGGGCGGGGTGCGTATCCCCCACAAATACGGCCTTCTGGCCCACTCTGATGGCGACGTGCTGCTGCACGCCGTGAGTGATGCGCTGCTCGGTGCTGCGGCCCTGGGCGATATCGGCAAGCACTTCCCCGACACTGACCCGCAGTTCAAGGGCGCGGACAGCCGTGTGCTGCTGCGCCATGTGCTGAGTGTGGTCCAGGCCAAGGGCTGGAAGGTGGGCAACGTGGATGCCACCATCGTCGCCCAGGCGCCCAAGATGGCGCCGCATATCGACACCATGCGCCAACTGCTGGCCGACGACCTGCAGGTTGGCCTCGATCAGGTCAACGTCAAGGCCACTACCACCGAAAAACTGGGCTTCGCAGGCCGCGAGGAGGGGATCGCCGTGCATTCGGTTGCCCTGCTGCTGCCAGCATGACCGAACAGGAACTGCTGGGCCCGCGCGCATCGGGCGAACCCCTGGGCAGCGCCGTACTCAAGGCGGTAGCTGAAGACTTCCAGGTGGATGAGGTGCTGGATATTCCGTTGTCCGGGCAAGGCGAACACCTGTGGCTATGGGTGGAAAAGCGCGACCTCAACACCGAGGAGGCGGCTCGCCGCCTGGCCCGTGCTGCGGGTGTGCCAGCGCGTGCTATCAGCTACGCCGGGCTCAAGGACCGCCAGGCGCTGACCCGCCAGTGGTTCAGCCTGCACTTGCCTGGCAAGGCCGACCCGGACCTGTCGCGGGCCGAAGATGCCAGCCTGCGCGTGCTCAAGCAGGCGCGCCACCAGCGCAAGTTGCAGCGTGGCGCCCACTCCGCCAACGGTTTCACCTTGCGCCTCACGGCCCTCAAGGCAGATCACCAGGCCATCGATGCGCGTTTGGCGCTCCTCAAGCAGCAAGGGGTGCCCAACTACTTCGGTACCCAGCGCTTCGGTCACGGCGGTGGCAATGTGCAGGATGCCCTCGAGTGGGCGGCACGCAAGGCCTTGCCCGAGCAGCGCAACGTGCGTTCGCGGTTGCTCTCGGCCGGGCGCAGTTACCTGTTCAACCAGGCGCTGGCTGCGCGCGTGGCCCAAGGCAACTGGGACCAGGCGCAGGTAGGCGATTTGCTGGCCTTCACCGACAGCCGCAGTTTCTTCCCGGCGGGTGAGGCCGAATGCAGTGACCCACGGCTGGCGGTGCTCGACCTGCACCCCACCGGCCCGTTGTGGGGCGAAGGCGCGTCACCCGCTGCTGGCGCCTGCGCAGACCTGGAAAATGCCATCGCCGCGCGTCAGCCAGCACTCTGCCACTGGTTGTCGCAGGCGGGCATGGATCACGAACGGCGCATCATGCGGCTCCCTATTGGCGGCCTGACGTGGCATTATCCCGAGCCTGATATCCTGCAACTGGAATTCGTCCTTCCGGCCGGATGCTTCGCCACCGTAGTAGTGCGCGAAGTCGTGGATCTGGTGCCGGCAGGGCAGACGGACAGCCCATGCGTATTCTGATTTCGAACGACGATGGTGTTACTGCACCCGGCATCGCCGCGCTGCACGCTGCGCTGGCGGATTACGCCGAGTGCACGGTAATCGCCCCTGACCAGGACAAGAGCGGCGCCGGCAGTTCGCTGACGCTGGACCGCCCGCTGCATCCCGTGACCCTGGCCAATGGCTTCATCAGCCTCAATGGCACGCCCACCGACTGTGTGCACCTGGGGCTCAACGGCCTGTTGCCGCAAACGCCCGACATGGTGGTGTCAGGCATCAACCTGGGCGCCAACCTGGGCGATGACGTGCTGTACTCCGGCACGGTCGCAGCGGCGCTCGAGGGGCGTTTCCTGGGTGGCACATCGCTGGCGTTCTCGCTGCTGTCTCGCCAGCCCGACAATTTGCCGGCTGCCGCGCACATCGCCCGTCGTTTGGTAGAGGCACAGTCGCGCCTGGTGTTGCCACCGCGTACCGTGCTCAACGTCAACATCCCCAACCTGCCGCTGGAGCGCATCCGCGGCATCCAGCTGACCCGCTTGGGGCACCGGGCCCGGGCGGCGGCCCCCACCAAGGTGGTCAACCCGCGTGGCAAGGAAGGCTACTGGATCGCCGTGGCCGGTGACGCCGAGGATGGCGGCCCGGGTACCGACTTCCATGCGGTCATGCAGGGGTATGTGTCAATAACGCCGCTGCAGTTGGACCGCACCTTCAGTGATGCCTTCGAGCAGCTCGATGGCTGGCTGGAGGGGCTGCTTTGATGCGCGAGGACGATATGCTGCGGCGCGGTATCGGCATGACCTCCCAGCGCACCCGGGAGCGGCTTATCCAGCGCCTGTGCGAAGAGGGTGTATCGAACACCCAGGTGCTGGATGTCATCCGTCGCACGCCCCGTCACCTGTTCGTTGACGAGGCCCTGGCCCACCGGGCCTATGAAGACACCGCGCTACCGATCGGGCACAACCAGACCATCTCGCAACCGTTCATGGTCGCGCACATGAGCGAGTTGCTGCTTGAAGCCGGGCCGTTGGACAAGGTACTGGAGATCGGCACCGGCTCTGGCTACCAGACCGCCGTGCTGGCGCAACTGGTGGAGCGGGTTTTCTCGGTTGAGCGCATCAAGGTGCTGCAGGATCGCGCCAAGGAGCGTCTGGTTGAGTTGAGCCTGCGCAACGTGGTGTTCCGTTGGGGCGATGGTTGTGAGGGCTGGCCGGCATTGGCGCCCTACAACGGCATCATCGTGACGGCGGTGGCGCCGGAAGTGCCCCAGGCGTTGCTGGACCAGCTGGCACCCGGTGGGCGCATGGTGATCCCTGTGGGGCCTGCCGGCGAGGCTCAGCAGCTGATGCTGATCGTGCGTGAAGAACATGGCTTCTCGCGCCGGGTTCTGGGCGCGGTGCGTTTCGTGCCCTTGCTGAATGGGCCTGTGGCCTGAGCCGCCGGCCTTACCGGCGGGCTATTTTTACAACAGCAGCGAATTCTTGCCGCGTCGTCCTGTCTATCAGGCGGTACGCACAGGTTGCGCCGGGCTATGATCGGCCTTTGCAGCAGCGTGTTGCATCTGCCTGGGAATGCCGGCGAGCTTCGTTATAATTGCAATACTATTGCATTTCTTGTTCAAAGAAGATTTCGGCACCATGAGGGGAGCGCGGGTGGTTCACACAGTCTTTCGGCAGCGCAAGGACAGCTCGGCTTTCAAGCTCGTGGTGCTCGCCATGGCCCTGGGCGCGCTGCTGGTGGGGTGCTCCAGCAGCGGTAGCAACAACGCACGGGTGGTCGACCGCAACAGCGCTGCGCCCAAACGGCCTACGGTGACGTCCGGGCAATACGTGGTCAAACCGGGTGACACGCTGTTTTCCATCGCTTTCCGCTATGGCTGGGACTACAAAGAGCTGGCCGCCCGCAACGGTATCGCACCGCCCTACACCATACGCCCCGGCCAGGCCATTCGTTTCAGCACGGGTGCGTCGGGCAGCACAATAGTGGTTGCCAGCCCGTCTTCCTCCAGCCGTACCACCGTAACCCGGCGTCCGGTGGGCACCTCGCCGGCGGCCCCTGCCAGCACCACCAAAACCGTTACTACGACCACTGCCCCTGTGGTGGCTACGGTGCCCGCTGCAGAACGTGCGGTGGGTGGCTGGACATGGCCGGCCAACGGGGTGCTGATTGGAAAATTTGCTTCAAACGGTAGTTTGAATAAAGGCATTGATATCGCCGGTGATTTGGGACAGCCTGTTTTTGCTGCGTCGGGTGGTACAGTGGTCTACGCCGGGAGTGGTTTAAGGGGCTACGGCGAGTTGATCATCATCAAACACAGCGATACCTACGTCAGTGCCTACGGTCACAACCGCAGGCTGTTGGTTCGGGAGGGGCAGCAGGTCAAGGCAGGGCAGTCGATTGCTGAAATGGGGTCCACAGGCACAGACAGGGTGAAGCTGCATTTCGAGATTCGCCGCCAGGGCAAGCCCGTCGATCCTCTCCAGTTCCTGCCACGTCGTTGACCGTTGTACCGGCCTGTTTCCCGTGACGTAGAGGGGACAGGCTCCAGCGCTGCCAGGGATACAGGTGCCGCTTGAGTCTGAGTTCGAACTCAGCAAAGGACTATAACAATGGCTCTCAGTAAAGAAGCGCCGGAGTTTGACATCGACGATGACGTTCTCCTCATGGAGACGGGTATCGTTTTGGAAACGGATGTGGTGTCAGACGAACCTGCTGTATCCTCGGTTCGGACCAGGGCCAAGTCGGGCCCTTCGCTCAAACAACACAAGTACATCGATTACAGCCGGGCGCTCGATGCCACCCAGCTGTACCTCAACGAGATCGGCTTCTCGCCCCTGTTGTCGCCGGAAGAGGAAGTGCATTTTGCGCGGTTGTCGCAAAAAGGCGACCCTGCTGGCCGCAAACGCATGATCGAAAGCAACCTGCGCCTGGTTGTGAAAATTGCCCGCCGTTACGTGAACCGTGGCTTGTCGTTGCTCGATCTGATCGAGGAGGGCAACCTGGGGTTGATCCGTGCCGTTGAGAAATTTGACCCGGAGCGTGGTTTCCGCTTTTCCACCTACGCCACATGGTGGATTCGTCAGACCATCGAGCGGGCGATCATGAACCAGACCCGCACCATCCGCTTGCCCATCCACGTGGTCAAGGAGTTGAACGTTTATTTGCGTGCAGCCCGTGAGCTCACCCAGAAACTGGATCATGAGCCTTCGCCGGAAGAAATCGCTACCCTGCTGGAAAAGCCCGTTGCGGAGGTCAAGCGTATGCTCGGTCTCAACGAGCGGGTATCGTCTGTCGACGTCTCGCTGGGGCCGGACTCAGACAAGACCTTGCTCGATACGCTCACTGACGACCGCCCGACCGATCCTTTTGAACTGCTCCAGGACGATGATCTGTCCCAGAGTATCGATCAGTGGCTGGGTGAACTGACTGATAAACAACGCGAGGTAGTGGTGCGTCGTTTTGGCCTGCGTGGCCATGAGAGCAGCACGTTGGAAGATGTCGGGCTGGAGATCGGCCTGACCCGTGAGCGCGTTCGGCAGATCCAGGTAGAAGGGCTGAAGCGTCTGCGCGAAATCCTTGAGAAGAACGGCTTGTCCAGCGAGTCATTGTTTCGATAAGCAGCTGCTGCTTTACCCCTGAAACGCCCCGGTATGCCGGGGCGTTTTCGTAGGTGAGGTAATCGCTCGAATATTCCCCAACCCCTAACAGAGTCGCTCAACGCCTACAGGTTGCAGCTTGGCGTGTAAGTGTTTGCTTACTCGTCGCGTAAGCCATGTATGCGAGGGAGAGTAAATCATTGTCGTTTTCAGTCTGGATATTTTCGCAAGTGACTGAAAAACATGATTTTTTTGCCTGTTAGGAAATGTATCCAGGGCAACATCGTGAGAGGTTCGCCGGTTGCCTCCCTCAGCCGAATCGCTAGTATTCGAACTGTGCACACGGACATGCACAGGCCTTCAGGAAGAAAGCCAGGGACATCGCAAGACGCGATTTCATCAGGACGATGTTCAGGACAAGCAGGGACTACGGAAAAAAATGTGGGCGGGTCAAACCGCCCCTTTTTTTGCCCGCTAGAAAGCAAAAAAGGCCCTGCAAGGGCCTTTTTGTATTGCGCTGCTGCTTAGCGTTGCAAGTCGGCAATCTTGCCGGTCTTGCCATCCCATTCCTCTGCGTCGGGCAGGGCGTCCTTACGCTCGGTAATGTTCGGCCAGATCTCGGCCAGCTCGGCATTCAGCTCAATGAAGTTTTCCATGCCCGAAGGCACTTCGTCTTCCGAGAAGATGGCTTGCGCCGGGCATTCAGGCTCGCACAGGGCGCAATCGATGCACTCGTCCGGGTGAATGACCAGGAAGTTCGGGCCTTCGTAGAAGCAGTCCACCGGACAGACTTCCACGCAGTCGGTGTATTTGCATTTGATGCAGTTGTCGGTGACGACGAAGGTCATTTCTAATTCTCTCCTCAGGCGACGGCGGCGGCCCTTCCTCTTGGGGCCGCGCGGTTTACGGGTACATGGCTGCAGGCCAGGCTAATAACCTGCAGCACCAGCAAACCGCGGCGGATTCTACCAGCTTGTAGTGGACGCCGTTATAACAGGTTCTTTAGTTGATATAGCATTTCGATAGCTTGACGCGGGGTCATGTCATCCAGCTGCAGCTTGCCCAGCTTCTCGATGGCTGGGTGGGGCAGGCTGGCGAACAGGTCGCTCTGGTGCGGCACCTGTGGCGCGCCCTTCGGACCCGGCACAGCAGGCGGTTCATGGGGCAGGCTGTTGGTTTCCAGGCGTGCCAGGTGCTCCCGTGCGCGCTGGATGACAGCAGTGGGTACCCCGGCCAACTGCGCCACCGCCAGGCCATAACTCTGGCTGGCCGGCCCGGGCAGCACATGGTGCAGGAACACGATGCGTTCATTGTGCTCGGTGGCATTGAGGTGCACGTTGGCCACCAGCGGCTCGCTGTCGGGCAGTACCGTCAGCTCGAAGTAGTGCGTGGCGAACAACGTATAGGCACGCAGGCGCGCGAGGCGCTCGGCCGCTGCCCAGGCCAGCGACAGGCCGTCGAAGGTGCTGGTACCGCGGCCGACTTCGTCCATCAGCACCAAGCTGCGGTCTGTAGCGTTATGCAGGATGTTGGCCGTTTCGCTCATCTCCACCATGAACGTGGAGCGCCCGCCAGCCAGGTCATCGCTGGAGCCGATGCGGGTGAAGATCCGGTCTACCGGCGACAGTTCGCAGCTGGCTGCCGGTACAAAGCTGCCGATATGGGCCAGCAGCACGATCAGCGCGGTCTGGCGCATGTAGGTGGATTTACCGCCCATGTTCGGCCCGGTGATCACCAGCATGCGTGTGTTGTCGTCCAGGCCCAGGTCGTTGGCCACGAACGGGGTGGTGAGCACCTGCTCGACCACCGGGTGACGGCCCTGCTCGATGCGCAGGCAAGGGTGGTCGACGAAGCGTGGGCAGTTCAGGTCCAAATTCAACGCCCGCTCGGCCAGGTTGCTGAGCACATCCAGTTCGGCCAGGGCTGCGGCGCTGTCCTGCAACGGCGCCAGGTGGCTGATGAGGGTTTCCAGCAGGGCGTCGTAGAGCATCTTTTCGCGGGCCAGGGCCCGGCTCTTGGCCGACAGCGCCTTGTCCTCGAATGCTTTCAGCTCGGGGGTGATGAACCGTTCGGCGCCTTTCAGCGTCTGGCGGCGGATGTAGTCGCCCGGCGCCTGTTCTGCCTGCTTGGTGGGCAACTCGATGAAGTAACCGTGCACGCGGTTGTAGCCAACCTTGAGGTTGGCCAGGCCGGTACGGGCTTTTTCACGGGCTTCCAGGTCGATGAGAAACTGACCGGCGTTTTCGCTGATCGCCAGCAGGTCATCCAGCTCGTTGTCATAGCCGGCCTTGAGCACACCGCCATCACGGATGACCGCAGGTGGGTTGTCCACGATCGCCCGTTCCAGCAGGCTGGCAAGCTCCGGGTAGGTGCCGGTAATGGCGGCCAGCCGCGCCAGGTGAGGGGCTTCCAGTTCGGCCATGGCGTTCTGCAGTTCGGGCAGTGCGCCCAAGGCATCACGCAGGCGGGCGAGATCGCGGGGGCGTGCGTTACGCAGGCCGATGCGCGCCAGAATACGTTCGATGTCGCCGATTTCCTTCAACTGCGGTTGCAGTTTTTCGAACCGGTAGCCGTCGAGCAGGCATCGGATCGAGTCCTGCCGGGCCTGCAGCACCTTGAGGTCGCGCAGCGGCCGGTTCAGCCAGCGGCTCAGCAGGCGGCTGGCCATGGCGGTTTGGCAACGGTCGATCACCGATTGCAGGGTATTGTCACGCCCACCCGCCAGGTTGATGTCCAGCTCCAGGTTGCGGCGGCTGGCACCGTCGAGGATCACGGTGTCGTCCAGGCGTTCATGGCGCAGGCTGCGCAGGTGCGGCAAGGCGGTCCGCTGGGTTTCCTTGGCGTAGGTCAGCAGGCAGCCAGCGGCGCCGATGGCCAGGGTCAGCTTGTCGCAGCCAAAGCCCTTGAGGTCCTTGGTCGCAAATTGCTGGCACAGCGCCTTGCGCGCGGAGTCGCGGTCGAAGTCCCAGGGCGCACGGCGGCGAGCCCCCGGGCGCTTTTCGGCTGGCAGGTCGCGCGGCCAGTCGTCCGGGATCAACAGCTCCACCGGGTTCAGGCGTTCCAGTTCGGCCAGCAGGTTTTCCCAGCCCTTGAGCTCCTGAACGCTGAAATTGCCACTGGTGATGTCCAGCACAGCCAGGCCGAACAGGCGGTCATCGCCCAGCAGCGCGGCAATCAGGTTGTCGCGGCGCTCGTCCAGCAGCGCTTCGTCGCTGACTGTGCCGGGCGTGATGATCCGCACCACCTGGCGCTCGACCGGCCCTTTGCTGGTGGCCGGGTCGCCGATCTGCTCGCAGATCACCACCGACTCGCCCAGCTTCACCAGCTTGGCCAGGTAACCTTCCAGCGAATGGAACGGCACGCCGCACATGGGGATGGACTGGCCGGCTGACTGACCGCGGGCGGTCAGGGTGATGTCCAGCAGGCTGGCGGCCTTTTTCGCATCTTCGTAGAAGATCTCGTAGAAGTCGCCCATGCGGTAGAACATCAGCTGGTCCGGGTGCTGGTTCTTCAGCTTCCAGTACTGCTGCATCATCGGGGTGTGTGCGGAAAGATCAGACATTCGGGGCCTTACAGCGAGTGATCTGGTTGGCGATGGTAAACCCGCAATGGTACAGCCTTTTTGCTTGCCATGCAGGCACCCGCAAGTGGGCAAATCGGCGCAGTTGGCGCTTCGGGGTGGAGCCAGGCGACATCAAGCTTTAGAATGGCGAGCCCCGATGAAGACCCAAGCCGCTATTTGCATGAATGTCTCCACGCGCGTTTCTTTTGTAGACCAGCAACTTATCTACCTTCTGTACGGCAAGCGTCGTACCTATCAGCTAGAGGCCAAGTTCAGCATTCTCAGCGCCTTGGCGCGCTGTGAGCCCGGCCAGTGCCCCGTTATCCGTGTGCTTACCGACGAGCCTCAGGCATTTGCCGGGTGGCCCGTGGAAGTGGTCAGGCTGGACGCGCAGACCCTGCAAGCCTGGGCGCCCGATGGCAGTTACACCCATCGGCGCAAGGCCTGCGCCATTGCCCAAGCTTGCGAATGGGCACAAAAGACCATTTTCATCGACACCGATACGGTGTTTCTGCAACCTGCGCAGCGGCTCTTCGAACAGGTGGGTGCCGGCCAGTTCCTGATCGACGAAGTGGAGTCGAGCTGGGCCAAGGCCTCGTGCAAGCGTCATTATCGCGCCCTCGCCCGCGGGTTGGCGGCGACAGGCCAGTTGCCACCCGACGACCTGCAGCTGTGCAACAGTGGGGTACTGGGCCTTGCGCATGAAAACGCAGCCGTTGCCCAGCGGGCGATCGCCCGGATCGACGACTGGGCCGCCTACAGCCGCGAGCTGCTGACCATCGAGCAGATTGCATTTTCGTTTGAAATCCATGGCGCGCGCATCAACCAGGCACGGGGTTTGATCAGCCATTACTACGCCATGAAACCATACCTTCATGCCATCCAGGACGTGTTCTTTGCCCGCCATGGCGAGGGCTTCCATGCCGACATGCCGGCCTTGGCGCTGCAGGTGCCAGCGTACCGCCCGCTGCCCTCATGGTCGATGCGCGTTGGCGTGAAGCTGAGCCTGCTGCGCGTGCCTCGTGAACTGCGTGGCGTTGCCCGCAAGCTGCTTTACGGCAGTGCGATAAGTGGTGATGAGTACCTGCAGGCCTGCAAGGTGGTGTGGTGGCGCTCGGCGATCGACGACATGCGCATGCTCGGCGGCCTTGACTGGACCAATGGCTGGCCTGCAGGGCTGCCGCGCCTCAAGCGCAGGGATGAGCGCGTCATCAGCAAGATTGCGCGGGAAAGCCTGAACGTTTGACCGGCCAGTGGCTCTACCAGGATGGTAGGGTAGCGCCCACTCTTTCAGGAGCCTGTCATGGACCCGATCACCACGCTCGCCAACCAATTGGGCGAACACCTGCAGCGCGTTGGTGCGCAGGTGAGCACTGCCGAATCCTGCACCGGCGGCGGTATCGCCGAGGCCATCACCCGCATCGCCGGCAGCTCGGCATGGTTCGAGGCCGGTTATGTGACCTATTCCAATGCGCAGAAAACTCGACAGCTGGGCGTGCCTGAGCTGTTGTTCGAGCAGGTCGGGGCGGTGAGCCAGGAGGTGGTCGAAGCCATGGTGCGCGGGGCGCAAGCCGCCAGTGGTGCACGTTTTGCCGTTGCGGTCAGTGGTGTGGCCGGCCCTGGCGGTGGTTCGCCGGCCAAGCCGGTGGGTACCGTATGGCTGGCCTGGGGCGATGGAAGCCGCGTGGTCAGCATACGCCGCCAGTTCGACGGCGACCGCGAGGCGGTGCGCCGGCAGACGGTGATCGCCGCTTTAGAAGGCTTGTTACAGCTTGCCCCGCGGTAAATCGACGACAGGGGTTTGCGTAGGCGCTGGCCTGTGGAATAATACTGGCTACTTATACAGGTATCCCGGCCGTCAGGGCCAAGTCGAACACGTGAGGATTTCAATGGACGACAACAAGAAGCGCGCCTTGGCTGCGGCCCTGGGTCAAATCGAACGCCAATTCGGCAAGGGCGCGGTCATGCGCATGGGCGACCACGAGCGCCAGGCCATCCCCGCCATTTCCACCGGCTCCCTGGGGCTGGACATTGCGTTGGGCATCGGCGGTTTGCCAAAAGGCCGTATCGTCGAAATCTACGGCCCGGAGTCGTCGGGTAAAACCACGCTGACGCTGTCGGTCATCGCCGAAGCCCAGAAAAGCGGCGCCACGTGCGCGTTCGTCGACGCCGAGCACGCCCTGGACCCGGAATACGCCGGCAAGCTGGGCGTCAATGTCGACGACCTGCTGGTCTCGCAGCCAGACACCGGCGAGCAGGCCCTGGAAATCACCGACATGCTGGTGCGCTCCAACGCGGTTGACGTGATCATTGTCGACTCCGTAGCTGCGCTGGTGCCGAAGGCGGAAATCGAAGGCGAAATGGGTGACATGCACGTGGGCCTGCAGGCTCGTCTGATGTCCCAGGCCTTGCGCAAGATCACCGGTAACATCAAAAACGCCAACTGCCTGGTGATCTTCATTAACCAGATCCGGATGAAGATCGGCGTCATGTTCGGCAGCCCGGAAACCACCACCGGTGGTAACGCCCTGAAGTTTTACGCATCGGTGCGTCTGGACATCCGCCGTACTGGCGCGGTCAAGGAAGGCGATGAAGTGGTGGGTAGCGAAACTCGCGTCAAAGTGGTCAAGAACAAGGTTTCGCCGCCGTTCCGCCAGGCTGAGTTCCAAATTCTTTACGGTAAGGGTATTTACCGTAACGGCGAGATCATCGATCTGGGCGTATCCCAAGGGTTGGTCGAAAAGTCGGGTGCCTGGTACAGCTATCAGGGCAATAAAATCGGTCAGGGCAAGGCCAACGCCGCCAAGTACTTGCAAGAAAACCCGGCTATCGGCAACGAGATCGAGAAGCAGGTTCGCGACAAATTGCTCACCGCAGGCGCCGCTGCCGCGGCAGCAGCTGCTGGCAAAGCTGCAGCAGCAAAAGCTGACGCCGACGACATGGCTGACGCCGACGCTGGTTATTGATCGCGCGGTCGTTGCTAAATTATGCCCGCCGTACTCGACACCCCTGTCGCCATTCGGCGGGCTGCCATGGACCTGCTCGCGCGACGTGAGCACGGTCGCGTTGAACTGACACGCAAGTTGCGCCAGCGTGGTGCAATGGACGAGCTGATCGAGCCTGAGCTTGATCGGCTTTGCGATGAAGGGCTGCTAAGCGAAGCCCGGTACCTGGAAAGCTTCATCAGGTACCGTTCCGGCTCTGGTTATGGCCCGGCGCGCATTCGCGAAGACCTCGGTCAACGTGGGTTGGCTCGAACTGATATCGACCAGGCACTGCGTGAAAGCGAAGTGGATTGGGGGGAGCGCTTGCGGGATGTCTGGCAACGCAAGTTCGCCGGCCAGCGCCCGCAGGATCCGCGCAGTCGTGCGCAGCAAACACGCTTTCTGGCCTACCGCGGCTTCCCCCTGGATATGATCGGTCGTTTGCTCAGCGGGCGCGATTTGGACGACTGACGTGTTATGTCAGCCAGTTCTCCGGCACGTTGATGAAGTTCACCAGCTCTCTTAGCCGACCCTGGTCGCGACCGGTAAAGGCGAAGGACAGGCGGGTGAGGTGCCCATAGTCGGCCGTTTCATGTTCGGCGCTGCTGTCGGGCTGCTGTTCAAATTCCCCATTCATGCACAAGTCCGCGAAGGTTTCCCGTATGTCCTGGAGTGCGGCGGCACTCAGGGCGTGTTGCATACGAATCACGAACTGGCTCTTCAACCAACGGCTTGAATGGTAATTGCGGTAGAACTGGTTGATTTCCTCCACCGCCTCATCAGCTGTATGCACCAGGCGGACCAGCTTCAGGTCGCCGGGCAGGATGTAGCGGTTTTCTTCGAGTTGATTGCGGATGAAAGCCAGGCAGTCGCGCCAGAAGGTGCCGTCGGGTGAGTCCAGCAGTACCACGGGTACCAGCGGGCTTTTGCCGGTCTGGATCAAGGTCAGCACCTCAAGCGCTTCGTCCAGTGTGCCAAAGCCGCCAGGGCAGAGCACCAGCGCATCGGCCTCCTTGACGAAGAACAGCTTGCGGATGAAAAAGAAGTGGAAAGGTAGCAATTTGTCCGTGCCATCCACCGTGGCGTTGGCATGTTGCTCGAAGGGCAGGGTGATGTTGAAACCGAGGCTGTGATCGCTGCCGGCACCCTCGTGCGCTGCGGCCATGATGCCGCCACCGGCGCCAGTGATTACCATCAGGTCCGAGCGTGCAAGGGTGGCGCCCAGTTCGCGGGCGATAGCGTACATCGGGTGCTGCAGTGGCGTGCGCGCCGAGCCGAATACGGTTACCTTGCGGCGGCCCTTGTACCGCTGCAGGGCACGGAAAGACTGGTCAAGTTCACGCAGTGCCTGCGCTGTGATCTTGGCGCTCCAGCGGTCGGCATCGTCATGAGCCATGCGCAGAACGGTCAGCATCATCTCGCGGTACAGCGGCAGGTTGGGGCTGGCGGGTGCCACGAGTTGCAACTGTGCGTCGATGTGGCTGAGGTCGATGTTGTTGTCGCGGAAATGGCCGGAAAGCAGTTCGTTCGATTGATAAGGCATGCAACTTCTCCTTCTGCACCCTCTCAATCTAGCCGTTTGCGCAGCATCATGCCCAGCCGCAATGGCTGCCGGTCAGCCGGCAATGGGCGCCGCGGCGCCCAGGTAACCGGCCAATGCGGCCATTACTTCTTCTTGTTGCCTGCCACGCAGCTGGCGCTGTCGAAGGCTTGATCCATCACAGGCTGGTTAGTTTTGTACACGGTGAAGCGGTAGACCATCACGGCACCCTTGGACATCAGGTTGCGGAACCCGCTGTTGCGGCACACGCTGTCGCCCAGCTGGCTGCGAACCTGCTCGGGGTTGGATTGCATGCGCGCAGCATGCTCGCCACGCACGCTCAGGTGGTTGATCAAGGCCTTGCCTTCAACGGTGTAGCCTTGGTCGAGAATGTCTTCGTTGATGGCGCGGGGCGTGCCGACGCTGCTTTCCTTGGCGACCTTCTGCAGCATCTTGTTGAGGTCGTAGTCCTGCTTGGAAGCCGCCTGGGCTGCCAGGGGCAGGGCGAGCATCAGGCTCAGGGCGGGGGCGATGAGGCGCAGCATGAATCTCTCCTGTTCGGTGACTGGCGCTTGGACATGCATGTGTCTGCGGCGTTCCGTGAGCACCGCACGGCGCCTGTGCCTGGCATAAAGCCGCGATTATAGGGGGCGCGCCGCCCGCTGCACAGCAATGGGTGGCGCTTCTGTTAAACTGCACGCCGTTTTTGCTCGAGCTATTACCGTGCCTATTTTCAACCTGCCTGGAGGCCTGCCGGCATGAGCCACGCGGTAGCGCGTCTGCGTGCCGAACGCCTGGCCCGCAGTAACAAGCCCTTCGTTGCCCGTGGATCACGGGCGCAACGCTGCCCCGATTGCCGGGTTATTGCCACGCACTGCCTGTGTGCCTGGAAGCCCAAGGTGCAAGCCGAGTCAGGCATTTGCCTGCTGATGCATGACACCGAGCCATTGAAGCCCACCAACACTGGCTGGCTGATTGCCGACCTGATCGAGGACACTTCCGCCTTTGGCTGGCTGCGCACCTCGGTCGACGAGGGCTTGCTGGCATTGCTAGACGACCCGCATTGGCAGCCCTATATCGTTTTTCCCGGTGAATTCGTTGCTGAACAACGTGTGGTCAATGATGTGGTGCGCGAGCCCGGCAAGCGCCCGCTGTTCATCCTGCTGGATGCCACCTGGACCGAGGCGCGCAAGATGTTCCGCAAAAGCCCGTACCTGAACCGCTTTCCGGTGTTGAGCCTGCAAGCCGAGCAGATGTCACGCTACCGCTTGCGCCGTTCCCGTCGTGATGACCACTTCTGTACCGCCGAGGTTGCGGCCATGTGCCTGGACCTGGCCGGAGACGCGGTAGCCTCCCAGGCGCTGGATGCCTACCTGGATGTCTTCAGCCTGCATTACCTCAGCGGCAAGCGGCGGGTGCCGCTGGACGAACAGGATGACACCCATCGCCGTTTGCATACCTTCCTATAGTCCAAGGGGCATGCCCCGGGCTTTCGTTCATAATGATGGGGCTGGGCAGCCAGGACAGGCGAGACGGCAGGGCGGCTGGCTTGCCTTCCTGGGCCGCGCTCGGCATCCTTGGCGCCGATTCCCCGCCGGGCAGCCCCGTTTGAGACCGGGCGCCGGGTACAGAACAGGATCACTAGATCGATGGCCACGTACGAAATCCTGATTGCCGATGACCACCCGCTGTTCCGCGGTGCCTTGCGCCAAGCCGTAACGCTTGGCCTGGGCCCGGACGTTCGCCTGGTAGAGGTTGCCAGCATCGCCGAGCTGGAAACCCGCCTGAGCGAAAAAGCAGATTGGGACCTGGTGCTATTGGACCTCAACATGCCAGGCGCCTATGGTTTCTCTGGGCTGGTGCTGCTGCGCGGGCAGTACCCGCAGATACCTGTGGTGATGGTCTCTGCGCAGGAAGAGGCCGCCGTGGTGGTCAAGTCTCGCGAATTCGGCGCCAGCGGGTTCATCCCCAAGTCAAGTACCCTGGAGGTGATCCAGGACGCCGTGCGCAAGGTGCTGGACGGTGAAGTATGGTGGCCGCCCCAAGCGTTCGAGAAGGTTGATGTACCGGCCGAGGCCAAGGCCGCCAGTGCAGGCCTGGCGAGCCTGACGCCGCAGCAGTTCCGGGTGCTGACAATGGTGTGCGAAGGCCTGCTGAACAAGCAGATCGCTTACGAACTGAGCGTATCCGAAGCCACCATCAAGGCCCATGTCACGGCCATCTTCCGCAAGCTGGGCGTGCGTACGCGCACCCAGGCCGCGCTGTTGCTGCAACAACTTGAATCGGTTGCCAGCACCTGACTGCGCGTGGCTTCACGCTTTTTTGACCCATGCCGGTCTAGTCTGCTGGCCTTCTCGTTGTTAAGCGACCCTCATGACTCCATCACCCTTCAAGGGCCAGACCGGCCTTAAACGTATCCTGAACGCCGCTGGCTATTCGCTGGACGGGCTGCGCGCCGCATTCAAGGGCGAAGCGGCATTTCGTCAGTTGGTACTGCTCAACGTACTGCTGATCCCCATCGCCTTCTGGCTGCCGGTCAGCCGTGCCGAGCGGGCGATCATGATCGCTGTCTGCTTGTTGGGCTTGATCGTGGAGCTGTTCAACTCGGCGGTAGAGGCAGCCATCGACCGCATTTCACTGGAGCGCCACCCGCTGTCGAAAAATGCCAAGGACATGGGCAGCGCTGCGCAATTCGTGTCGCTCAGCATGGTGGCGCTGGTGTGGGGCGTGATCCTGCTCTAGGCGATAGGCGGCAACACGATTTCATCACTGCGGGTGACGCCGGCAGTGAAGTTGCGGCACAGCTGCAGGAACTCGCGCATGGCCGATGTCTGGTATTTCTGCTTGTGCCAGATGAAGTAGAACTGGCGCATCAGGTCCAGCTCCGGGGTTTCCACCGCCACCAGGCTGCCCCGGCGGAATGCATCGCGCAGCGCCAGGCGCGAGATGCAGCCGATGCCCAGGCCAGACTCCACCGCGCGTTTGATGGCCTCGGTATGCTCCAGTTCAAGGCGGATATCCAGATGGGAGCGGTGGTGTCGCATCGCCTGGTCGAACGTAAGCCGCGTGCCTGAACCCTGCTCGCGCAGGATCCAGGCCTCCCTGGCCAGCGTCTGCACATCGGCGCGGCCCTGTTTGGCCAACGGATGCTGCGGCGCGCAGAACACCACCAGCTCATCCTCCACCCAGGGCAGGACCTCAAGGTCTGGATGGTTGCAATCGCCTTCGATCAGACCCAGGTCAATTTCATGGTGAGCAACCTGTTGCACGATATGCGCGGTGTTTTGCACGTGCAGCTTCACCTGGCTTTCCGGGTGAAGTTGCATGAAGCTGCCGATCAGCAAGGTGGCCAGGTAGTTACCAATGGTCAGCGTGGCGCCCACGGCCAGCGAGCCGAAGCCGGACTTGCCATTGAGCAGGTCTTCGATTTCCTTGGCCTGGTCAAGCAGGGCGACAGCCTGAGGCAGTAACTGGTGCCCCAGCGCATTGAGGCTCAGGCGCTTGCCCGCGCGGTCGAACAGCTGGCAGCTGCACTGGCGCTCGAGTTCGGTGATGGAAGTGCTGGCAGCAGACTGCGACAGCGCAAGCAGGCTGGCTGCTCGCGACACGCTCTGGTGCTGGGCGACGGCCACGAAGACCTGAAGTTGACGAAGTGTAAATCGCATATCGATATAACCGATAACACATATCTTGATAATTCAGTTAACAGATATTGTCGCTGCCCCTAAACTATCACGCAACTACGCGCCCTCTGCGCCGCGTCTTTTTCAGGAGCCCCATTAGATGAGCAACATGAACCACGAACGTGTCCTCAGTGTGCACCACTGGAACGACACCCTGTTCAGCTTCAAGTGCACCCGTGACCCGGGTCTGCGCTTCGAGAACGGTCAGTTCGTGATGATCGGCCTGCAACAAGACAGCGGCCGTCCGCTCATGCGCGCCTACTCCATCGCCTCGCCGAACTGGGAAGAGCACCTGGAATTCTTCAGCATCAAGGTGCCGGATGGTCCGCTGACTTCCCAGCTTCAGCACCTGAAGGAAGGCGATGAGATCATCATCAGCAAAAAGCCTACCGGTACGTTGGTACTCGATGACCTGAACCCGGGCAAGCACCTGTACCTGCTCAGCACCGGTACCGGCCTTGCGCCTTTCATGAGCGTCATCCAGGACCCGGAAACCTACGAGCGTTTCGAAAAGGTGATCCTGGTACACGGCGTGCGCTACGTGAACGAGGTGGCCTACCGTGAGTTCATCACCGAACACCTGCCACAGAACGAGTTCTTCGGTGAAGCGGTACGCGAAAAACTGATTTACTACCCCACCGTTACCCGCGAGCCGTTCGAGAACCAGGGCCGCCTGACCGACCTGATGCGCAGCGGCAAGCTGTTCAGCGACATCGGCCTGCCGCCGATCAACCCGCAGGACGACCGTGCCATGATCTGTGGCAGCCCCAGCATGCTCGACGAGACCAGCGAAGTGCTGGACAGCTTCGGCCTGAAGATCTCCCCACGCATGCGTGAGCCAGGTGATTACCTGATCGAGCGCGCCTTCGTCGAGAAGTAAGGCGCAGGCGGGTACAGAAAGGTGGCCTCGGTGCCACCTTTTTCGTGCCTGGGCGGCTGGCGCAATCGCTGGCATGCCAGCTAGAGCACCACCTCTCTATTCCAGCCGCGTTTCACCGCTATACACCAATATCCCCCGGCACCGCTTGCACAGGTAGCGCCGCCCCTGGCGAACCAGCGTGTGCCGCTGGGCCGTGAACGGGAAATCACTCTGCGGGCATGGGCAGCGGTAGATGTACCGGGTCGCCAGGCGGCGCTCGATTGCATAAGTGTGGCAGCGGCTGGGCGGCAGTTCGTACACACCGCGCATGATCAATTGCCACTCCTGGCCGTGAGCCTGAATGCTGTCGCCGAACAGTTGGTGGGCCACCAGGTGCGCGACTTCGTGCGCCACCGTCTGGCGTAGAAAATCTTCCTGGTTTTCTCGGTACAGCTGCAGGTTGAAGCGCAGTTTGTTCTCGTGAAGGTGGGCGACCCCGGCTTTTTGCCCGCGCAGTTTGAAGTTCACTTCCGGGCGGAGGAAGGGGCGTTTAAAGAAGGTTTCCGCTTGCTGGTAACAGGTTTCGACGCGTTGGATAAGCAGCTCGGGCATGGCGCAATGGTTCTCCTGGCCCGTCATTATGCCGTAACCGCGGGGAGGCCGCCGAGCCACCTGTCAGCGCGCCCCGTGGCCTTCGGGTCCCCCGGGCAGCGCGCTGACATCCGGCCTAATTGGTGTAGACAGGCCCTACACCCAAGCCCCAGATGATGACAGTGGCCGCCATGATCGCCACCAGCACCACCAGCCCTACCGCCAGGACGGAGCTGGAAAACAGAAAACCTTCATCCTGCGGGATGTTCATGAAGGTCGGCAGGCCCACGTACAGTAGATACACCGTGTAGCAGATAGCCGCTGTTCCCACCAGCATGCCCAGCCATAAGTGTGGGTAGAGCGCCGCCAAGCCGGCAATGAACAGAGGGGTGGCGGTGTAGGTGGCAAAGGCCGTGCACTGGGCCATGGACGGATTGGCATCGTAGGTACGTGCCATCCAGTGGATAAAGGCCGCCATTACCGCCACCCCGGCGAGCATGGCGACATAGGACATGATGCTCATCCAGAGTGCGCTTTGCAGGGTCAGCATCACCGCTGGCCGGTCGCCGATCACCCAGCCGACCTGGGTAGTGCCAATGAATGCCGAAAGGGCGGGTATCGCCGCCAGTATCAAGGTATGGGTCAGGTACATGTGGCTGATGGTTTCGTCTTCGCCACGGATTTCCCGCCATTCCCGGTCGGGGTGGGTAAACAGCCCAACGACGTGATGAATCATGCCGGTCACTCCTCTGAATGTTGCCAGTCGCCCCCTATGGAGCGCAGCGGCCCGGGGCCTGGACACCGAGCGAGCGGTACGTTGGCCCTATCACGCAGTATAGGAAGCGGTGACTCGATCAAGGCAGCACCTTTAGAGCAAATCGCACTCGCTCGCCTGCTGCTGATTACCGTGAAGTCTTTGTCGGAATGCCTACAGTGCTGGCGCATTTGTGCGTAAAATAGCCGGCTTTTGTCACACCTCGCGGATTCAAGCGCTATGGGCACCCTCTCGGTCAACCAGAACAAACTGCAAAAACGCCTGCGTCGTCTTGCCGGCGAAGCCATCACCGACTACAACATGATCGAAGATGGCGACAAGGTCATGGTCTGCCTGTCCGGCGGCAAGGACAGCTACACCATGCTCGACGTTCTGTTGCACCTGCAGAAGGTAGCGCCGATCCAGTTCGAGATCGTCGCGGTGAACATGGACCAGAAGCAGCCAGGCTTCCCTGAGCACGTGCTGCCTGCGTACCTGAAGGCGCTGGGCGTCGAGTACCACATCGTCGAGAAGGATACGTACTCGGTGGTGAAGGAGCTGGTGCCGGAGGGCAAAACCACCTGTTCGCTGTGCTCGCGCCTGCGCCGTGGCACCCTGTACACCTTCGCCGATGAAATCGGCGCAACCAAGATGGCGCTCGGTCACCACCGCGACGACATCGTCGAGACGTTTTTCCTCAACATGTTCTTCAACGGCGCCCTTAAGGGCATGCCGCCGAAGCTGCGCGCCGATGACGGCCGCAACGTGGTCATCCGCCCGCTGGCCTACTGCAGCGAGAAGGATATCCAGGCCTACTCCGACATGAAGGAATTCCCGATCATCCCGTGCAACCTGTGCGGTTCGCAGGAGAACCTGCAGCGCCAGGTGGTCAAGGACATGCTGGTGGAGTGGGAGCGCAAGCACCCGGGCCGTACCGAGAGCATCTTCCGTGCGATGCAGAACGTAGCGCCGTCGCAGCTGGCCGACCGCAACCTGTTCGACTTCACCAGCCTCAAGATCGACGAAACCGCTGCGCCACGTTTCCTTGATGTGGTGAACATCTGAACCTATGCGCGATTACCAGTGGTTGCACGAGTTCTGCCTGAATCGCTTTGGCTCCGCCCAGGCCCTGGAGGCTTTTCTGCCGCAGCCGCGTACACCGGCGCAGTTGCGTGAAATAACCGACGACCGTTATCTGTCCACGCTGGCGCTGCGTGTGTTCCGGGCCGGGCTCAAGCACAGCCTCGTGGATGCCAAGTGGCCAGCATTCGAGCAGGTGTTCTTCGGTTTCGATCCGGAGAAGGTCGTGCTGATGGGGGCCGAGCACCTGGAGCGGCTGATGCAGGACACGCGCATCATCCGCCACCTGGGCAAGCTCAAAAGCGTGCCGCGCAATGCGCAGATGGTATTGGACGTGGCGAAGGAGAACGGCAGCTTTGGTGCGTTCATCGCCGACTGGCCGGTTAACGACATCGTCGGGCTATGGAAGTACCTGGCCAAACAGGGCAACCAGCTGGGCGGGCTGTCGGCGCCGCGGTTTCTGCGCATGGTGGGCAAGGATACCTTTGTGCCCACCGACGACATGGCGGCAGCGCTGATCGCGCAGAAAGTGATCGACAAGCCGCCGACCAGCCAGCGCGACCTGGCCCTGGTCCAGCAGGTTTTCAACCAGTGGCACGCCGAGAGCGGGCGGCCGCTGTGCCAGTTGTCAGTGATGCTGGCGCATACTGTCAACCATTGAGACCGCCGGGGCTGCACCGCAGCCCCCCGAACTTATCCCCCTTCACCCGCCATGCGCCGCTCATGCTGGAATTTCCAGCGCACATACAGCAATGCGGCAATGAAAAGCCCCAGGCTGATCAGCACTTCGGCCCAGCCAAACACCGCCCGCCCCGGGTCGAACGCGGCCAGTACGCCCTTGATGAAGTAGATGTTCACCACGAAGCATGTCCAGGCATGGGCCCGTGCGCTGCCTAGCAGCATGCCGGGCAGCAGCAACAGCAACGGGATCAGCTCGATCGCCAGGATCACGCCGACTCGCGCGCCGTGGAGGTTGGCGAACCACAGGTTGTTCACCACCAGCAGGGCGATCAGGCCGAAGAACAACGCCAGGCTCGTTGCCCGCGCCAGGCGCAGGCGCGGCGCCAGCCACTCCAGCGGCGGCAGCACCTTGGGCTTCTTAGCCACGCGCAGCCTCCAGGGCCTTGGCAGTGGTCGCCAGACGTTGGCCCAGGGCACGGCACAGGGCGATTTCGTGGGTGTCCAGCTCGCGCTTGCCGTCGGCGCCAGCATGGTGGCTGGCGCCATAGGGGGTGCCACCGCCACGGGTTTCCAGCAGTGCCGACTCGCTGTAGGGCAGCCCCATCACCAGCATGCCGTGGTGCATGAGTGGCAGCATCATCGACAACAGGGTGGTCTCCTGGCCGCCGTGCAAGCTGGCGGTGGAGGTGAACACACCGGCAGGCTTGCCCACCAGTTCACCGCCCAGCCACAGGCTGCTGGTGCCATCGAGGAAGTATTTCAACGGTGCTGCCATGTTGCCGAAGCGGGTAGGGCTGCCCAGCACCAGGCCGGCGCAGTGGCGCAGGTCGTCCAGGGTGGCGTACAGGGCGCCGCTGGCTGGGATGTCGGGCGCTACCGCTTCGCATTCGGTGGAGATGGCCGGCACGGTGCGCAGGCGCGCCTCCAGGCCTGCCAGTTCGATGCCACGGGCGATATGCCGGGCCATCTCGCTGGTAGCGCCATGGCGGCTGTAGTAGAGCACCAGGATGTAGGGTTCGCTCACGGCAAAATCTCCAGCACATGCTCAGGTGGGCGGCCGATCACGGCCTTGCCGCCGGCCACCAGAATGGGCCGCTCGATCAGCTTGGGGTGGCTGACCATGGCTTCGACCAGTTGTGCGTCAGTGAGTGCGGGGTTGGCCAGGTTCAGCTGTTTGTATTCGTCTTCGCCGGTGCGCAGCAACCCGCGCGCGCCAATGCCCAGCTTGCCCAGTACGGCCCGCAAGGTGGCAGCATCGGGAGGTGTTTCCAGGTAGCGCACCACGGTGGGCGCCAGGCCGCGGGCCTCGAGCAGTTCCAGGGCGGCGCGGGATTTCGAGCAGCGCGGGTTATGATAGAGCGTCAGGTCGGTCATGTGGGGTCGCATCCAGCAGGGTGTGGCGGCTATTCTAACCGCAGCGACCGCCCCATTTGCTCTAAAACTCGAGAAGGATTGACCCATGGCAAGGCGTCTGGCAGCAGTACTGGCCATCACCGCAAGCTTGTTGCTCGGTGGTTGCGGTGCCGATTATGGCGTGGACCAACACGGTAATGCAGTGAAGGCCGAGCAGCTTGACGGCCACTGGCTGGTGCTCAACTACTGGGCAGAATGGTGCGGGCCGTGCCGTACCGAAATCCCTGAACTGAACGCTGCGGCCAAGCAGTGGGCGGCTGACGGTGTCAGGGTGGTGGGGGTGAACTTCGATGGCTTGCAGGGCCAGGACCTGAAGCAGGCAGCCGAAACCCTGGGTATTGGTTTCACCGTACTGGCCCAGGACCCGGCCGAGCGTTATGACCTGCCACGCAGCGAGGCGCTGCCGGTGACCTACATCATCGATGACAAGGGCAAGGTGCGCGAGCAACTGCTGGGCGAGCAGACCTTGGAAGGCTTGCAGGCGAAGATCAAGGCGTTGAAGGGCGCGTAAATAGGGCGGGCCGCATCTAGGGCGCGTTACCGAACCGGTGCGCGTGAGCACCGCTCAAGGTGCGGCCCACCACCCCTCACCCTTCCTCGGGCCACAAGCGCAGCGGCTTGCCCTCGGCAGGCCACAGGCGCAGCTGGTCCACAGGGGACATGTCCCAGCGCTGGACTGTTTCCAGCGCCTGCAGGAAGCGCTTTTCCTGCTCCATCAAGGCGGGTGCGCACAGCTTGCGGGTTTTGCCCACATGGCCGAAGCTCAGGCGCTCACCGTCAAGGGTGTAGGGCGCAAACCAGTGGTTGCACCCGGCGTTGCCGTAGGCACGGCCGTCGCTGGCCAGGGTCAGGGTCAGGTGGCTGTCGTCGATCAGTGGGCGCTCGCCGATCCACTCCAGCACATAGCTGCGCTCCTGTTGCAGCTTGGCAGGCTGTGCGGCGCAGCCAAGCAGGCCGGTGGCGATCAGCACGCAGGTCAGCAGGTTTTTCACTGTGCACCCTCCTGGCAGCGCGGGCACAGGTGCGTCTCGTCGCGGCTTACCCAACCCAGCTCAGCGATGCGGGCACTGGCAGCAGGCTGGCGGGCTTTCTTGCCCAGCTTGGCGTCCACGGCGAATTCGAAATCCAGTACTGCCGCGCAGCTGTTGCACTCAACCTGCCAGTTGAGGATTTCCAGCTCGTTGAACACTGGGCCACTGGCCACGGCGACCCATTGGCCGCGTGGGTTGATCAGGTGGCGTACGCTTTCGACGGCCAAGCGCATGGACAGGTCCTTGCTGCCCTTGAGGGTCACCAGCAAGGTGTCGCCTTTGTGCATCGAGCCGCCGTTGCCTGTGACCTGATAACGGCCCGGCACCAATGCGCGGCACTCGATCAGGGTGTGTTGCGGGTTGAAAAGCGTGTAGCGAAAATCGTGTTCGACCATGGGTCCTCCAGAAATGCCGCGTATCCTAGCACTAACCCACCACCAGGTTCTGCGGATTGCCCGCCGCCCAGCGGTTGATGTTTTCCAGCGTGGTCTCGGCAATGGCCGCCAGTGCCTCACGGGTGAGAAAGGCCTGGTGGGCCGTGATGATCACGTTGGGGAACGTCAGCAGCCGCGCCAGTACGTCATCCTGCAGGGGCTGGTCGGAGCGGTCCTCGAAAAACAGCTGGGCTTCTTCTTCATACACATCCAGGCCCAGGTAGCCGAGCTGGCCGCTTTTCAGCGCGTCGATCAGCGCTGGGGTGTCCACCAGTGCGCCGCGCCCGGTATTGATGAGCATGGCGCCGCGCTGCAACTGCGCCAGGCTCTGGGTGTTGATCAGGTGGTGGGTGCCTTCGGTCAGCGGGCAGTGCAGGCTGACGATATGGGCCTCGTGCAGCAGCTCGGGCAGCGGTAGATAGCGAGCGCCCAAGGCCAGTAGGTCAGGGTTGGGGTAGGGGTCGTAGGCCAGCAACTGGCAGCCGAAACCGGCCATGATACGAGCAAAGGCGGCGCCGATCTGCCCGGTGCCAACCACGCCGACGGTTTTACCGTGCAGGTCGAAACCGGTCAGGCCATGCAGGGTAAAGTCTCCCTCACGGGTGCGGTTATACGCGCGGTGCAGCCGGCGGTTCAGCGCCAGTACCAGCGCTACCGCATGTTCGGCCACGGCGTGGGGCGAGTAAGCCGGCACACGTACCACGGCCAGGCCCAGGCGCCGTGCGGCGGCCAGGTCGACATGGTTGTAGCCGGCAGAGCGCAGGGCGATCAGGCGCGTGCCACCGCTTGCCAGGCGTTCGAGCACCGGCGCATCCAGCTCGTCATTGATGAATGCGCAAACCACCTCATACCCTTGTGCCAGGGTAGACGTGTCGAGGGTCAGGCGGGCGGGCTGGAAGTGGAGGTCCGCACCGTAATGCTGGGCGGCCCGCGAAAAACTCTCCTGATCGTAATGCTGGCAACTGAACAGCAGTGCACGCATGTCTGGCTCCTTGTGTGTCCGTGGCCAACGGCGTGGAATGCTGCCCGTCGGCGATTAACCTCAGCCGGTCGACCGGGCTTGCGCAGCCAGGCGAACGATTGCGCTGTCCAGTTCATCCAGGGCTTGGGTTGCCTGTGTACTGTCCTGCTTCAGCAAGGTTTCGCTGCGCTGGCAGGCCGCCCGTAGCTGCGGCACCCCGCAATAGCGGGAGGCGCCGTTCAAACGGTGCACTTGTTCGATCAGCGCAGTGCGGTCCTGGGCATCGCGGGCAGCGCGTATGGCCCTGCGGTCATCATCGAGCGCGGCCAGCAGCATGCTCAGCATGTCTGCTGCAAGGTCTGCCTTGCCGGCTGCCAGGCGCAGGCCTTCTTCGTGGTCCAGCACCTTCAGTTCGTCGGCGTTGGGTGGCAGCTCGGCCTGGACCTGCTGGGGCGAACCCAGGCTGAGCCCGGTCCACTTCATCACCACCTGGGCCAGTTGCCGCTCGCTGATCGGCTTGGTCAGGTAGTCGTCCATGCCGGCGTGCAGCAGGGCGCGTTTTTCGTTGGCCATGGCGTGGGCGGTAAGGGCAACGATTGGCAGTGGGTTGCCACTCTGGGTGTTTTCCCACAGGCGAATCTGTTCGGTGCAGGCCCGGCCATCCATGCCGGGCATCTGCACGTCCATCAGCACTAGGTCGAAGGGTTGGTCCTGTACGGCCTGAACGGCAGCGTAGCCATTGTCGACCGCTACTACCCTGGCGCCCAGGTCCTCGAGCAGGGTCTGCACCAGCAGCAGGTTGGCCGCGTTGTCGTCCACGCAGAGGATCTTTGGCTGGTGCTGGCCGTGAAGTGGGCTGGTTTCATTTTGCGGCCGGCGCGGTTGCACCATCTCCAGCAGCAAGCGGCGCAGTTTGCGGGTGCAGGAAGGTTTGGACAGCAGTTGGCCGTGCCCGTTGGACAGGTAAGGGTGGTACAGCGCTTGCTCGGTGGTGGGGCACAGCACCACGCACTGGCAGTGGTGGCGTTCGAGTTGCTGGTAGTACTCGCCCAGTTGCTCGGGCGAAAGGGTGCCCAGGTTGGCGCCCATCACCGCGAAGTCGAACGGCTGCCCCGCCTGGCTCGCGGCCTGCACTGCCTGCACCAACTGATCGTACGACGCGAACTGGCTGACGCTCAGCCCGCAGTCCTGCAACTGGTGGTCCAGTGCCTGGCGCGCCAGTTCATGGCCATCGACGATGGCGGCCCGGCGGCCGAGCAAGGGTTGCAGCGGCAGGGCCTCGACATCGTCGTGGGCCTTGGGCAGGTTCAGGCTTATCCAGAACTGCGAGCCTTCCCCGGGCGTGCTGTCAACGCCAATTTCGCCGCCCATCTGCTCGATCAGGCGTTTGGAAATCACCAGGCCCAGGCCGGTACCGCCGGGTTGCCGGGCCAGTGAGTTGTCGGCCTGGCTGAAGGCCTGGAACAGGGTGCGCACATCCTGGGGCGACAACCCGATGCCGGTGTCCTGCACGCTGATGCGCAACTGCGCGCTGTCTTCGTGTTCGTCTTCGAGCATGGCGCGGACCACGATCGTGCCTTCGCGGGTGAACTTGATGGCATTGCTGACCAGGTTGGTGAGGATCTGCTTGAGCCGCAGCGGGTCACCGATCAGTGACGATGGCGTGTCCCGGTAGATCAGGCACAGCAGCTCCAGCTGCTTGGCGTGGGCGGCCGGGGCCAGGATGGTCAGCGTGTCCTGGATCAGGTCGCGCAGGTTGAACGGAATGCTGTCGAGCACCAGCTTGCCGGCCTCGATCTTGGAGAAGTCGAGAATCTCGTTGATGATGCCCAGCAAGTTGTCGGCAGATTTTTCGATGGTGTTCAGGTAGTCCACCTGGCGCGGCATCAGCTCGCTTTTCTGCAGCAGATGGGTGAAGCCCAGGATGCCATTGAGCGGGGTGCGGATTTCGTGGCTCATGTTGGCCAGGAACTCCGACTTGATCCTGCTGGCCTCCAGGGCCTCCTTGCGCGCCATGTCCAGTTCGATGTTCTGGATCTCGATGGTTTCAAGGTTCTGGCGTACGTCCTCGGTGGCCTGGTCGATGCTGTGCTGCAGCTCTTCATGGGCATTGTGCAGGGTTTCGGCCATGCGGTTGATGCCCCGGGCGAGTTCATCCAGTTCATGGCTGCCCATCGCCGGAAGGCGTTCTTCCAGGTGCCCGTCCTTGAGCTGGTTGACCGCATGCTTGATGCGTTCGATAGGGTGGTTGATGGCACGGCTCATGCGCAGTGCCAGCAGCCCGCTGAGTACCAGGCAGGCGAGGATCAGCAGCAGGGTGGTGAACAGGTTGCGGTAGCCCCGTAGCAGCGTGCCGTCGTGGGACAGTTCGATCTCTACCCAACCCAGCAAGCGTTCGGCTTCGGCCGGCACCGCTTCTGTGGCCAGGTCGCGATGGTGGCCGAAGACCGGCATCAGGTAACGGGTGGCGTCGTTGCCAGTGCGTTGCAGCAGCTGCGTGCCGCTGCCGCCGCTGGGGGGCTGGTTGAGCATGCTGGGGCCGGCATGGGCCAGCCGTGTGCGGTCCGGGGCGAGGAAGGCGACGGCACGCACGTCGGGCTGCTCCAGGGTCTGGGCAGCGATGCGTTCAAGTTGCGCGGGCGCCGGCCGCGCCATGGCGGGTGCAGCCAAAGGCGCCAGTTGCTCGGCGAGCATCTTGCCGCGTTGCAGCAACTGCGTACGCAGGTCGCTTTGTTGCAGCCAGGTAAAGTAGCTGCCCAGTACCAGCGCCATCAGCCCGGCCGGCAGCAAGGCCAGCAGAAGCACCCGGCTGCGAATCCCCAAACGATCGAGCACACCGCCTCCTGTCATGTGCCTGGACACCGTCGTGTGTGACGGCCAAGGGGCGACGTTACTCCGCCTGCCAGGCTAATGCACCTGTTTAGTCGGTGTTTTTGCCTTCTGTGGCCAAGCTGCACGGGATGCAGTTGCCTGTTGCCTACGGGATGCTGAATAATCTGGCAATTGAGAATAAATGGCAGTTGCCAATGAATCTTGTAGCGACGCCCAGCCCCGCCATCCTCGCCATTGAAGACGACCCCGTACTGGGCGCCTACCTCCACGAGCAATTGCAGCGCGGCGGCTTTCAGGTCACTTGGTGCCGCAATGGCCTGGAGGGCTTGGAAACGGCCAGCCGCCGGGTCTTCGATGTCGTGCTGCTCGACATCCTGCTGCCCGGGCTCAACGGGCTGGAAGCCCTGACCCAGCTGCGCAGGCAGGGCGCCACGCCGGTCATCCTGATGTCGGCGCTGGGCGCCGAGGCTGACCGCATCGTCGGTTTCAAGCGTGGCGCGGACGACTACCTGCCCAAGCCGTTCAGCATGGACGAATTGCAGGTGCGTATCGAAGCAATCCTGCGCCGCGTGCGCCTGGAGCGCCATCACCGTCCGCCGCTCCAGCATGGGGATCGGGGCGAACTGGAGTTCGACGAGGCGCACCTGGACGTGCGCCTGGCCGGCTGCGCGGCGGGCCTGACACCCAGCGAATACCGGCTGCTGGAAATGCTGACCCGTAATCCCGACGAGGTGCTGAGCAAACCCTTCCTGTACCAGCAGGTGCTGCAGCGGGGCTATTCGCAGCATGATCGTAGCCTCGACATGCACGTCAGCCAGCTGCGCCGCAAGCTCAAGGGCATCGGCTACGAAGGGCGGCAGATCCGTACCGTCTGGGGCAAAGGCTACGTGCTCAGCGCCCTTGAGGTGCAGTAGGCCGTGCTCGACCGGCACTCGCTGTTCTGGAAGCTTGCCATTCTGCTGGTGGGCTTCTGCCTGCTGATGATCGGGCTCAGCTTCACTTGGGGCCGGCATATGGAAACCCGCAACGCCTACCTCGACGAGCCTGCGCGTGCAGCGTTGCGCGCCTATGCGGCCGAGGCTGAGCACGCCTGGCGCAGCGGTGGGCGTGAGGGCCTGGACCGTTGGGTTGCGCAGATGCACCGGCGTGAGCACGGCTGGGTGGGTGTGCTGGACGCCAACCTGCGGCCGCTGGACAACGCCACGCTCGATGCACAAGCCCTGCAGCGCCTGACCCGCCTGCGGGGGGTTGACTGGCCCATGAGCAGGCGCAGCGTCGACCAGCCGTGGATGCGTGTTCCGTTCCCGGGCGCCGCAGAGCAGGCCATGCTGGTCATCGAGCTGCCACAGCGCTTCAACCCGGGCCAGTACCTGCTGCTGTGGCGCATCCTCACCAACGGTATCATCCCCGGGCTGTTCACCCTGCTGCTGTGCGTGGGCCTCTACCGCATGCTGATCGTGCCGCTGAACCAACTGCGCGAGCAGGCCAATGCCTGGCGTGCCGACCAGCTGTCGGCGCGCCTGGCACCACGCCTACTGGCCCGTCACGACGAACTGGGCGAACTGGCGCGGGCATTCGACCAGATGGCTGAACGCTTGCAAGGCACCGTGGCTATCCAGCAGCAGTTGCTGCGTGACCTGTCCCACGAGATGCGCACGCCCCTGAGCCGCTTGCGCGTGGCCTGCGACAGCGAGCCCGAGCTACAGGGGTTGCGCGAGCGCCTGAGGCGAGAAGTGGACTGCATGCAGCAGCTGGTCGAAGGCACCTTGCAGTTGGCCTGGCAGGACGCCGAGCGTGCGCCGATGAACCTGGAGCCCATCGAGGTGCAGGCGCTGTGGGACCTTCTGGCCGAGAACGCCTGCTATGAGTGCGGCTGGTCACCCACCCGCCTGCACTGTGAGGTGCCCGCGGGCTGCTGGGTGCAGGGCAACCTCAATTACTTGGCCCAGGCGCTGGAGAACCTGCTGCGCAACGCCATTCGTCACTCGCCCCCCGAGGGTATAGTGCGTCTGGGTGGGCGCAGGGAGGCGGGGTTCTGGTGGCTGTGGCTTGAGGATGAAGGGGGCGGAGTGGCCGAACAAGACCTGGAGCGCATCTTCGCGCCGTTCTCCCGGCTGGACGGCTCACGGCCCGGGGACGGCGGCTTTGGCCTGGGCCTGAGCATCGCCCGCAGTGCCATCCAGCGCCAGGGCGGCACCCTGTGGGCGCGCAATGGGCCGCGTGGGTTGCGCCTGTGGCTGCGTTTGCCCGCGCATGCGCCAAGCCGAAATCAATGACTGGGCATTTGATATAGCGTGTAGCTATATGCACCACAGATTGCGTGATATGGCGCGCAAGGGTTTGCCGGTATGATAGGCGCCCCTGCCGCCTGGATTGTGAAGCACACCATGACCTTGCAGTACCCAACCATCGCCGATTGCGTCGGCAATACGCCTCTGGTTCGCCTGCAGCGCCTGGCTGGCCAAACCAGCAATACCCTCCTGCTCAAGCTTGAAGGTAACAATCCTGCCGGCTCGGTGAAAGATCGCCCGGCGCTGTCGATGATCGCCCGGGCCGAACTGCGCGGCCAGATCAAGCCCGGCGACACCTTGATCGAAGCCACCTCCGGCAATACCGGTATCGCCTTGGCGATGGCGGCAGCGATCAAGGGTTACAAGATGATCCTGATCATGCCCGACAACTCCACCGCCGAGCGCAAGGCCGCCATGACCGCCTACGGCGCCGAGCTGATTCTGGTGACCAAGGAAGAAGGCATGGAGGGCGCCCGGGACCTGGCCGAAAAGCTTCAGGCCGAAGGCCGTGGCCTGGTGCTGGACCAGTTCGCCAACGGCGATAACCCGATCGCCCACTACAACAGCACGGGCCCCGAAATCTGGCAGCAGACCCAGGGCACCATTACCCATTTCATCAGCTCCATGGGCACCACTGGTACCATCATGGGCTGCTCGCAGTACCTCAAGGAGCAGAACCCGGCGGTGCAGATCGTCGGCCTGCAACCGATGGAGGGCTCTGCCATCCCTGGCATCCGCCGCTGGCCAGAAGAGTACCTGCCGAAAATCTTCGATGCCGCCCGTGTTGATCGCGTCGTCGACATGTCCCAGCAGGAAGCCGAAGAGACCATGCGCCGGCTTGCCCGCGAAGAGGGCATTTTCTGCGGCGTGTCCTCCGGTGGTGCGGTGGCCGCCATGCTGCGTCTGTCCCGCGAGGTGGAAAATGCCACCTTGGTCGCGATCATCTGCGACCGTGGCGACCGCTACCTGTCCACTGGCTTGTTCGATCACAGCTAAATGTCCAAGAAAAAGAGCAACAGCGGCCTGCGCTTTCAGCCAGCCGGCGGTAACCGCAGCCCCCAGGTACCTGTGGGCAAGAAGCAGCAATTGACCGTGGAGCGCCTGGCCGGCGACGGCCGAGGCATTGCCTTTCATGACGGGCGTACCTGGTTCGTCAGTGGCGCCCTGGCAGGTGAGGTGGTCGAGGCGCGGGTGCTCAGTGCCCGCGGCAAGGTGGTGGACGCGCGCCTGGAGCGGTTGCTGCAACCCAGCCCCGAGCGCCGCGAGGCGCCGTGCCGGCACTATGCCCGCTGTGGCGGGTGCAACCTTCAGCACCTGCCCCATGCGGCGCAGCTTGCGTTGAAACAGCGCACCCTGGCCGAACAGTTGCAGCGGGTGGCTGGCGTGCAGCCCGAGCAGTGGGCGCCGCCGCTGAGCGGGCCGGAGTTCGGCTACCGGCGCCGTGCGCGGGTGGCCGTGCGCTGGGACGCCAAGGCGCGGCACCTGGAGGTGGGGTTGCGCGCCGAAGCCAGCCAGGACATCGTCGCCCTCGACGATTGCATGGTGCTGGTACAGCCCTTGCAGTCGATTCTGCGGCATTTGCCAACCGTGCTGCGCTCGCTGGACAAGCCGCAGGCCCTGGGGCATGTGGAATTGTTCAGCGGCACTGCCGACGCGGTGCTGGTACGCCATGTGGCGCCGTTGCCCGCCGAAGACCTGGCCCGGTTGCAGGCCTTCTGCGAGCAGGCCGGCGCCCAGTTGTGGCTGCAGGGGGAGGGTGAGCCTGCCCCGGTGGTGCAGGGTGCACCCTTGGGCTTTGCCTTGGCGCCCTGGCAATTGGAGCTCGCCTGGCGACCAGGGGACTTCGTGCAGGTCAACGCTCAGGTCAACACGGCGATGATCGAACAGGCCCTGGCCTGGCTGGCACCGCAGGCTGACGAACGGGTGCTGGACCTGTTCTGCGGGTTGGGCAATTTCGCCCTGCCACTGGCCCGCCAGGCGCGTGAGGTGGTAGCAGTTGAAGGCGTGCAGGCCATGGTCGACCGGGCCGCCGCCAACGCCCGAAGCAACAATGTGCATAACGCACGGTTTTTTCAGGCCGATTTATCGCAGCCTTTGGCCGGCTCCGGATGGGCCGCCGAAGGCTTTTCTGCGGTACTCTTGGACCCACCGCGTGACGGTGCATTCGAGGTGGTGCAAGGCATCGCCCGCCTCAAGGCCAAACGGCTGGTCTATGTATCGTGCAACCCGGCAACGTTGGCGCGAGACGCGCAAGTGCTGGTTGGGCAGGGGTACCGGTTAAAAAGGGCCGGGATTCTCGACATGTTTCCTCAGACGGCACATGTCGAGGCCATGGCGTTATTCGAAGCGGGCTAGCATGCTGCTGGCCCCTTGGTACGGCTTTCAAGGATTGGCAGCCGTGCGGTGATTGCCAGCGCATCCGTGGGGTGCGCTGTATGGAAAGGTAGAACAAAGATGGTACAGGTGAGAGTGCACCAGCCGGTCAACACCGACGGCAGTATCAATCTCGAAGGCTGGTTGGACCACGTGGTAAGCGTCGATTCGGCACTGGACCGCGCTGCGCTGAAAGACGCCTGCGAGTTTGCCCTGGACGTCGAGAAGAAGGGCAACCCTGCCAAGCATTCCTGGGCAGACGGTACCTCCAGCTTTCAGGCCGGGCTTGAAATCGCCGAGATCCTCGCGGACCTCAAGCTCGACCAGGACTCCCTGGTGGCAGCGGTCATCTACCGGTCGGTACGCGAAGGCAAGGTGACCTTGGCCGAGGTCAGCCAGCGCTTCGGCCCGGTGGTTTCCAAGCTGATCGACGGCGTGCTGCGCATGGCTGCCATCAGCGCCAGCCTCAGCCCCCGGCAGTCGCTGGTGCTGGGCTCTCAGGCGCAGGTTGAAAACCTGCGCAAGATGCTCGTGGCCATGGTCGACGATGTGCGCGTGGCGCTGATCAAGCTGGCCGAGCGCACCTGCGCGATACGTGCAGTCAAGGGCGCCGACGACGAGAAGCGCCTGCGGGTTGCCCGCGAGGTGTTCGACATCTATGCTCCCCTGGCCCACCGCCTGGGCATCGGCCACATCAAGTGGGAACTCGAGGACCTGTCCTTCCGTTATCTCGAGCCCGATCAATACAAGCAGATCGCCAAGCTGCTGCACGAGCGTCGGCTGGACCGCGAGCGCTTCATCAGTGATGTGATGAACCAGTTGCAGAACGAGCTGCTGGCCACGGGCGTGAACGCCGATATCAGTGGCCGGGCGAAACACATCTATTCCATCTGGCGCAAAATGCAGCGCAAGGGCCTTGAGTTCAGCCAGATCTACGACGTGCGTGCCGTACGTGTACTGGTGCCGGAGGTTCGTGACTGCTACACCGCGCTGGGTATCGTGCATACGTTGTGGCGGCACATCCCCAAGGAGTTCGACGACTACATCGCCAACCCCAAGGAAAACGGCTACCGCTCGCTGCATACGGCGGTAATCGGCCCTGAGGGCAAGGTGCTCGAGGTCCAGATCCGCACCCACGGCATGCATGAAGAGGCTGAGCTGGGGGTGTGCGCCCACTGGCGTTACAAGGGCACCGACGTAAAGTCTGGCTCCAACCATTACGAAGAAAAGATTTCCTGGTTGCGCCAGGTGCTGGAATGGCACGAAGAGCTGGGCGATATCGGCGGCCTGGCCGAACAGCTGCGGGTGGATATCGAGCCGGACCGGGTCTACGTGTTCACCCCGGACGGCCACGCCATCGACCTGCCCAAAGGCGCCACGCCGCTGGACTTCGCCTACCGGGTGCACACCGAGATCGGCCACAACTGCCGGGGTGCCAAGATCAACGGGCGCATCGTGCCGCTCAACTACAGCCTGCAGACCGGCGAGCAAGTCGAGATCATCACCAGCAAGCACGGTAACCCGAGCCGCGACTGGCTGAACTCGAACCTGGGCTACGTGACCACTTCCCGGGCGCGGGCAAAGATCGTGCACTGGTTCAAGCTGCAGGCACGTGACCAGAACGTCGCCGCCGGCAAGACCCTGCTCGAGCGTGAGCTAAGCCGGTTGGGCCTGCCTCAGGTGGACTTCGAGCGCCTGGCCGACAAGACCAACGTCAAGACGGCAGAAGACATGTTCGCGGCACTGGGTGCCGGCGACTTGCGCCTGGCGCACCTGGTCAATGCTGCCCAGCAACTGCTCGAGCCCGAGCGCATCGAGCAGATCGAACTGGTCCCGCGCAAACCCAGCGGGCCGCGCGGTGGCAAGCGTGGCGATATCCAGATCCAGGGCGTCGGCAACCTGCTGACGCAAATGGCAGGCTGCTGCCAGCCGCTGCCGGGCGATGCCATCGTTGGCTACATCACCCAGGGCCGTGGCGTGAGCATCCACCGCCAGGACTGTGCATCGGTGCTGCAACTGGCGGGCAAGGAGCCCGAGCGCATGATTCAGGTGAGCTGGGGGCCGATCCCGGTGCAAACCTACCCGGTGGACATCGTCATCCGCGCCTATGACCGCCCGGGCCTGCTGCGCGATGTGTCCCAGGTGCTGCTGAACGAGAAAATCAACGTGCTGGCGGTGAACACTCGCTCGAACAAGGAAGACAACACCGCGCTGATGTCTCTGACCATCGAGATTCCAGGCCTGGACGCGCTGGGGCGCCTGCTGGGGCGGATCTCGCAGTTGCCGAACATCATCGAGACGCGGCGTAATCGTACCCCTTGAGACCGCGGCGTCTGCTTCGCGGGTAAACCCGCTCCCACAGGTAACGTACAGATTTCAAAACCTGTATCCATCCTGTGGGAGCGGGTTTACCCGCGAAGAAGCCACCGCCGAAGGACCTGCCTACATGACCTACACCCTCGAAGACCTGCTGCACCTCATGGCCCGCCTGCGCGACCCGCAGTACGGTTGCCCATGGGACCTCAAGCAGAACTACGCGAGTATCGTCCCCCATACCCTCGAAGAGGCCTACGAGGTCGCCGACACCATCGAGCGCGGTGATTTCGAGCACCTGCAAGGTGAGCTGGGCGACTTGCTGTTCCAGGTGGTCTACTACAGCCAGCTGGCCCGGGAGGAGGGGCGTTTCGAGTTCGATGGCGTGGTCGACAGCATCACCCGCAAGCTGATTCGCCGCCACCCGCATGTATTCCCTACCGGCGAGCTTTATGCGCCGCTGGATACCCCCAGCCTGAGCGAGGCCCAGGTCAAGTCCCGTTGGGAGGAGATAAAGGCCGAGGAGCGGGCCGAGAAAAGCACGCCCGAGCAACTGTCGCTGCTTGATGACGTGCCGTCAGCCTTGCCGGCCCTGTCCCGGGCAGCCAAACTGCAAAAGCGTGCGGCCACGGTCGGCTTCGACTGGCCGGCAGCGTTGCCGGTGCTGGACAAGGTGCGTGAAGAACTGGATGAAGTGTTGCAGGCCATGGCCGACGATGACGCCGATGCACTGGAAGACGAGGTGGGCGATTTGTTGTTCGCTGCCGTCAACCTGGCGCGGCACCTCAAGCAAGACCCGGAAAATGCCCTGCGCCGCGCCAACCGAAAGTTCGAGCGACGTTTTCGTTTTATCGAGCAGGCATTGCGCGACAGTGGCACCCCTATTGAAGAGTGTAACCTTGACGCGCTTGACGCCCTTTGGGGTGAAGCCAAGCGTCAGGAAAAGAACCTGCCCAGCTGCAGCTGAGCTGTTGCATAAGTGAGTGAACATTCATGAGCCTTTCCCTTCGCGACCAATTGCTCAAAGCCGGTCTGGTCAACCAGAAACAGGTCTCCCAGGCCAACAAGGCTGAGAAAAAACAAAAACGCCTGGAACACAAAGGCCAGGTAGAGGTGGACGACACCCAGCAGCGCCAAGCCAAGGAAGCGATGGCCGAGAAGGCCAAGCGTGACCAGGAGCTGAACCGCCAGCAGCAGGAAAAGGCCGAGCAGAAAGCCCGTGCCGCGCAGATCAAGCAGTTGATCGAAGCCACCCGCCTGCCGAAGCTCACCACCGAGGACTACTACAACTTCGTCGATGACAAGAAGGTCAAGCGCATTGCGGTCAATGCGCTGATGCGCAGCAAGCTGAGCAATGGTGCGCTGGCGGTAGTGTCCCATGGGGGCGGCTACGAAGTGATTCCGCGTGAAGCGGCGCTGAAGATCCAGGAGCGCGACCCGCACCGGGTGTTGCTGCTCAACACCCATGTGGAGGAAGCCGACGATGATGACCCGTATGCGGCCTACAAGATCCCGGATGACCTGATGTGGTAACAGTAAAAACCCCGCCTAGGCGGGGTTTTTCGTTCAAGAGGGGTCATTGCGTGGTGCGCTGCTTTTCCTGGTCTTCCAGCTCGACGCGGTACTGCTGTGCTTCGTGTTCGTTATGGAACATCCCAACCAGTTGACCTTGTTGGTGCACGTCCCAGATCCGCACGCCAGCGGCCAGGCCTTCATGGGACATTTTCGATTCGTCGCGTTCGGTTACTTGGACTGTCATCGGTAAACTCCACATTTTCAGTTGGCTGCGACAGTGTGTCGCACACCCCCTTTATAGAGTTTGTTAGCAGGCTAAGTAAATAAAATCGCCATGAAACAAGTTTCATGAAGCCTGCTTGCGGCGCCTCGGCGCCCGCCCCACCATCGTCCCATAAAAAAGCCCCGCTCAAGGCGAGGCTTCAGTCACTCAAGACAAACCCGGCTCAGTTACCCTTTACCGCCTTGCCATCGACCGTCCCATCCTGCAGCACGATCACGTATTCCTTGCCGTCAGTTTCGACCTGACGCAGTTGCACCAGCAGATAATCCCAGTTCTTGGCGAACCACAGCTCGGTGATGCGCTTGCTCTGGCTCGGGTCACGTACCCGCTCGACCTTGACGGCATCCACCTGGCCGGTCTTGGTGGTGACCTTTTCGGTGCCCAGTACGCGGAAGTCGTAGGTGTCGATCTCGTCGCCATCGACCACCTGGTAGGTCATGCTCTTCTTGCCAGCGGCCACATCATGCTGCAGCGCCAGCTGATACGACGACTTGTCGAGTACGCCGCGGTTCAGCGGCAGGGTGATGGCATCGCCACGGTCGGTACCGGTCACCTTCTTGGCGGCCCAGTCGAAGTTCAGGTCGACCTTCTTCGCCTTACCCAGGCCGCCCCGTTCGAAGTGGTACTGCTGGGGCAGCAGGGTATCGTTGTCCTGGCGCAGTGTGCTCTGCTCGGTCAGGCTGGCAATCATCATGGACGCCTTGAAGTTCAGGCTCCACGTGCCATTGGCATTCTTGACCAGGCTACGTTCAGCGGTACCGCTCATGGGCAACTGCTTCCAATCGGCGGTGTAGCTGGCCGAAAACGGCTTCAAGTCTGCTGCCTGGAGGGGCAGGGCAAGCACGGCTAGAGCCAAGAGCAAGGCACGACGCATAAAATCTCCTAGGATCGAATCAAGTGACCGCTGGCCGACAGGGGCTGGCCATCCAGTAATGCACCTTGTTCGCCAAGACGCAAGCGCCCTTCGGCAAACCAGCGCACTGCCAGGGGGTAGACCAGATGTTCCTGACAGTGCACCCGCTGGGCCAGCGTTTCGACGGTGTCATCGGCGGCTACGGGCACAACAGCCTGTACGACCAGTGGCCCCCCATCGAGTTCCTCGGTCACAAAATGCACACTGCAACCGTGTTCCGCGTCACCGGCTTCCAGCGCCCGGCGATGGGTGTGCAGGCCTTTGTACTTGGGCAACAGGGACGGATGGATGTTGACCAGACGCCCCTGGTAGTGGCGCACAAAGCTGCCGCTGAGGATACGCATGAAGCCAGCCAGCACCACCAGGTGGGGTTCGAAACCGTCGATGCACGCCATTAGCGCAGCGTCGAAGGCCTCACGGCCTTCGTACTGGGTGTGATCAAGCACGACATGTTCGATGCCCGCCGCGGCGGCGCGCTGCAGGCCAAAGGCATCGGCACGGTTGGAAACCACCCCGCAGATGCGCACTGGGTTACCCGGGGCCTGGCAGCTGTCGATCAGGGCCTGCAGATTGCTGCCGGACCCCGACAGCAGTACCACGACATTGCAGAACGCGTTCGGCATCAGTGTGCCTTGAGGTTTTGCAGCTCGACCTGGGCTGCGCCCTCAGCGGCTTCGGTGATGTGGCCGATGACCCAAGGCTGCTCGCCAGCGGCACGCAGTTCAGCCAGGGCGGTTTCCACCTGGTCTTGTGCCACGCAGATCACCATGCCGACGCCGCAGTTGAGCACGCGGTGCATTTCGTGTTCGTCGACGTTGCCTTTTTCCTGCAGGAAGTCGAACACTGCCGGGCGCTGCCAGCTGGCCACGTCGATCACTGCCTGGGCGTTGGCCGGCAGTACGCGTGGAATGTTGTCCAGCAGGCCGCCGCCGGTGATGTGGGCCATGGCCTTGACTGCACCGGTATTCTTGATCAGTTGCAGCAGCGGCTTGACGTAGATGCGGGTCGGTGCCATCAGCAGGTCGGTCAGGGGCTTGCCGCCCAGCTGGGTGCTTTCGACGTCAGTGGCCGATACCTCGAGGATCTTGCGAATCAGCGAGTAGCCGTTGGAGTGTGGGCCGGAGGACGGCAGGGCAATCAGGGCATCGCCCGTGGCCACCTTGGAGCCGTCGATGATCTCGGCCTTTTCCACCACGCCCACGCAGAAGCCGGCCAGGTCGTAGTCTTCGCCTTCGTACATGCCGGGCATTTCGGCGGTTTCACCACCGACCAGCGAGCAGCCGGCCAGCTCGCAACCGGCACCGATACCGGTGACCACAGTGGCCGCCACGTCGACGTTCAGTTTGCCGGTTGCGTAGTAGTCGAGGAAGAACAGCGGTTCGGCGCCGCATACCACCAGGTCGTTGACGCACATGGCGACCAGGTCCTGGCCGATGCTGTCGTGCTTGTTCAGGTTCAGTGCCAGGCGCAGCTTGGTGCCGACGCCGTCGGTACCAGAGACCAGCACCGGCTGCTTGTAGCCGGCCGGGATCTCGCAGAGGGCGCCGAAGCCGCCCAGGCCACCCATGACTTCAGGGCGTGCGGTGCGTTTTGCCACGCCCTTGATGCGTTCGACCAGTGCTTCGCCGGCGTCGATGTCTACACCGGCGTCCTTGTAGCTCAGGGAGGGTTGCTTGCTCATTGATCCAGGCCTTTAGGGGGAGGGATTCGTAGAAAAGACCTTGATAGCCAGGGCTGGCTGCCTGATGGCGGCTGCCTGAACTTCAGTGGTCTGTGAAGGCGCGCGATTTTATCAGGGTTGCCGGGCAGCGGCCATCCTCACGCCGACGGGCAGGGCGGGAAATTGCTAAAAAACGGTTGGGGTGTTGATGCGGTGTCTCGAAAGCTTCAAGCTTCAAGCTTCAAGCCAGGCCCATACCGCATCCTGCTTGCAGCTTGCAGCTTGCAGCTTGCCGTCGCCGCTCTGTCCGAGAAGGATACCTCATGCGTTTCTTGAATTTTCTGGTAGCGGGTTGTCTGGGGCTCATGGCAAGCGTTGCCCAGGCTGAGAACGTCGCTGGCCTTTATCAGGTGCGCGAGCAGGTGGCAGGGCAGGGGGCTGAGGCCCGCAACGCGGCGACCGCTCAAGCCTTCGATACCTTGGTACTGCGCCTGACCGGCGACCCGAAGGCTGTTCAGAGCCCCGGGCTTGCCGGGTTGCGCAAGGACCCACAGCAAATCATCAATCAGGTGGGCAGCGATGCAGGCCCGCCCGAATCGGTGATGGTCGAATTCGACCCTGGCAGTACCGAGCGTGCCCTGCGCAAGGCCGGCCTGGCACTGTGGGGCAGCAACCGCCCGTCCATCCTTGGCTGGTGGCTGAACGACAGCGCCGAGGGTAGCAACCTGGTCGGCGATGGCCAGCCCAGCGCCCAGCCCTTGCGCCAGGCAGCCCAGCACCGTGGCCTGCCCTTGCGCCTGCCGCTGGCCGACCTGCAAGAGCAGTTGGTGGCCAACGCCAAACAGATCGACGCCAGCAAACCCGGCCCCCTGCGCGAAGCGTCCGAGCGGTACGGTGCCGACGCCTTGCTGGCCGTTCACGCCCAGGAAGCGGACGGCAAGTGGCAGGGCAAATGGCAGCTGTGGCTGGGGGACCAGCACGAGCAGGGTACTGCCGAGGGCGCGTCCCCTGAGGCATTGGCTGATGCCGTGATGCTGGCGGTGAGTAACCGCCTTGCGCCGCGCTACGTCAACCGCCCCGGTGCCAGCAGCCAGTTGCTGATGCAGGTAGAAGGCATGAACCTGCAACGCTACGCCGAACTGGCCCGCATTCTTGAACCCTATGGTGCTCACCTGCAATTGGCAGAGGGTACCACCTTCACCTATGCAGTCACGGCCAACCGCGAGCAGTTGCGTGCCCAGCTGGGGCTTGCGCGGCTGCAGGAACTGCCGGCCGACCCCGCGCCTGCCAGCACCCTACCGCCAGCCTCGGCAGGGCAGCCCGCCCCTGACCTAGCAGTGCCCAAATCTTTCGATGGCTTGCGTTTCCGCTGGTAAGAGGCTTCATCATGACTGACATGCGTCGCTGGATCTGGCTGGGCTTGGCACTGCTGCTCATCGTGCTGCTGTATAGCCTGCACAATATCCTCACCCCGTTTCTGGTCGGCATCCTGCTGGCGTACCTGGCAGACCCCCTGGTCGATCGTCTGGAGCGCATGGGCATGTCGCGCACCTGGGGCGTGGTTGTGGTATTCGGCTTGGTCACTTTGGTAATGCTGGCCTTGCTGCTCGTGCTGATCCCGATGCTGGCCAAGCAGCTGGTTCGGCTCTACGAGCTGGCGCCCCAGGTGCTGGACTGGCTTGAACATGTTGCACTGCCCTGGGTGCAGGGGCGCCTCGGGCTTGCAGATGGCTTCTGGAAGTTCGACAAGATCAAGGCGGCCATCGGCGCGCACATGGGCCAGACCACCGACATCGTGGGTGTGGTGCTGTCCCAGGCAACGGCCTCCAGCCTGGCCTTGATCGCCTGGCTGGCGAACATGGTGCTGATCCCGGTGGTGGGCTTTTACCTGCTGCGCGACTGGGACGTGATGATGGCCAAGTTGCGCAGCCTGCTGCCGCGCCAGAACGAGCCGAAAATCGTCGAGCTGGCCGGTGAGTGCCATGAGGTGCTGGGCGCGTTTGTACGCGGGCAGTTGCTGGTGATGGTCGCCCTGGGCTTCATCTATTCAGCCGGCCTGATGCTGGTTGGCCTGGAGTTGGGCCTGCTGATCGGCATGATGGCCGGGCTGGCGGCCATTGTGCCGTACATGGGCTTCATTATCGGTATCGGCGCAGCGCTGGTGGCCGGGTTGTTCCAGTTCGGTGGCGACCTTTATCCCATGCTCGGCATCGTGGCGGTGTTCATGGTGGGGCAGGCGCTGGAGGGCATGGTGCTGACCCCCTTGCTGGTAGGGGATCGCATTGGCCTGCACCCTGTGGCAGTGATTTTCGCGATCCTGGCCGGCGGTGAACTGTTCGGTTTTACCGGCGTGTTGCTGGCGTTGCCGGTTGCAGCGGTGATCATGGTGCTGCTGCGGCACATGCACGACCTGTACAAGCAGTCGGACATGTACGACGCAGACGTCGACCCTGAGCTGTAGCCGAGTTTGCCCGTGGCAGGCTGCAAGCCTTTGATTTTGCTTGCACTCTGCCCGGGTGTGATTGTGCACCCTGCGTTGCAGGTATAGACTTTGCCGACTGTTCACTAAAGGCCCCTGTGGTCCCGCCGACCGCCCGCGAGCATGAAACCACCGATCCAGTTGCCCCTGGGTGTGCGCCTGCGCGATGACGCCACCTTCATCAACTATTACCCGGGCGCCAATGCTGCGGCGCTGGGGTATGTCGAGCGTCTTTGCGAAGCGGACGCCGGCTGGACCGAGAGCCTCATCTACCTGTGGGGCAAGCAGGGCGTTGGGCGTTCCCACCTGCTGCAGGCCGCCACTCACCGTTTTCAGCAACGTGGCGAGCCTGCGGTGTATCTGCCCCTGGCGCAACTGCTGGAGCGCGGCATCGGGCTGCTCGATTACCTTGCCCAGTACGAACTGGTGTGCATCGATGACCTGCATGTCATCGCCGGCAAGCCGGACTGGGAAGAGGCGATGTTCCACCTGTTCAACCGCTTGCGTGACAGCGGCCGCCGCCTGCTGCTGGCCGCGTCTGCCTCCCCCCGCGAATTGCCCATCAAGCTCCCCGACCTCAAGTCGCGCCTCACCCTTGCCCTGGTGTTCCAGATGCGTGGGCTGTCCGACGAAGACAAGCTGCGTGCCCTGCAACTGCGGGCATCGCGCCGGGGTCTGCACCTCACCGATGAAGTCGGGCACTTCATTCTCACCCGTGGCGCGCGCAGCATGAGCGCGTTGTTCGACCTGCTTGAACGCTTGGACCAAGCCTCCCTGCAGGCTCAGCGCAAGCTCACCATCCCGTTTCTGAAAGAAACCCTCGGCTGGTAACCCCCTGAAAACGCTGGGCTAGAGCGGCCTCACAGAAAAGTCACATCTTTTTCGATAAAATTTGCAAATCGCCATCATAGAGGGCATAGTTCCACCCCACTAAAGGATTACAGACACGGTTGTGCCCATGCTCAAGCGCTTCGCACCCCTCGTGCCACTCGCACTCGTGACCCTGCTTTTTGGCTGCGCGGCCCAAGGCCCAGCTTCTTATTCGCAGCCCCAGGATCACACTCCGGTCGCCGTACAGCCGGCGATCAAGGCCAAAGCCTCGTCGTCGTCGGTGTTCGGCGAACCGCAAGAAGTGGCCACTGAAGATGACCTGGAGGCTTTCTCCAGCAGCAAGCCCTACCAACTGCCGGTTCTGGCCGACAGTATTCTGGAGCGCGGCATGTCGTTGATCGGCACCCGCTATCGCTTTGGCGGTACCTCGGAACAGTCCGGCTTCGATTGCAGTGGTTTCATCGGCTACCTGTTCCGCGAAGAGGCGGGCATGACCCTGCCACGCTCAACGCGTGAAATGATCAACGTCGATGCACCCAAGGTTGCGCGCAACAAGCTCAAGCCAGGTGACTTGCTGTTCTTCAGCACCAACGGCCGGGGCCGTGTCAGCCATGCCGGTATCTACCTGGGTGATAACCAGTTCATCCACTCCAGCAGCCGCCGCAGCGGTGGCGTACGCATCGACAGCCTCGGTGACCGTTACTGGAGCAAGACCTTCATCGAAGCCAAGCGTGCCTTGGCCATGGCGCCGACCAACATCGCGCGCAACTGATAGCATGTGATATACCCTGCCACGGCGGCGTTGCTTTTCAAAAAAAGCTCGCCGCCGTGCGCATTTACAGAAAACGTCTAATCTAAGTTCTCAACTCTTTTCGGCTGCGGCCCAGCGACCTCAGACAGGATGTTTTGGCCATGACAACGATGGCGCGCTTCGCATTGCTTTCCCTGGCAGCCCTTCTGGCTGCTTGTACCAGCCGGCCACCGGCACCTGCCCCGGTGGTGGTTCAGCCACGGGTCGTGTACAGCCAGCCGAGCGCTTCGCCCGTGGCCGATGACGTGCTCATCCGCGCGATCGGCCTGGTGGGTACGCCCTACCGTTGGGGCGGCAACACCCCGGACTCTGGCTTCGACTGCAGCGGCCTCATCAAATACGTCTACCGCGATGCCGCCGGTATCAGCCTGCCGCGCTCCACGCGGGAGATGATCGTCATGCAAGCGCCAACGGTAGATGCCAAGTCCCTACAGTCCGGGGACCTGGTGTTCTTCGCCACAGGGGGTGGGTCGCAGGTCAGCCATGCGGGCATCTATGTGGGCGACGGGCGCTTCGTGCACGCTCCGTCCACCGGTGGCACCGTGCGCCTGGACTACCTGTCCAACAGCTACTGGGCCAAGGCCTACCTGCAGGCCAAGCGGGTGATCCAGCAGGGGCACCTGGCGCAGAACCCCTGAGCATGCTCAGGGGGCTTTGCTGACCCGCCATATGCTGTTGCCCACATCGTCAGCCACCAGCACACCACCGCGGCTGTCCTGCACGACGCCGACCGGTCGGCCCATGGCATTACCCGCCTGGTCGAGGAAGCCGGTCAATAGGTCCACGGGTGGGCCGGCCGGTGTGCCGGCGCTGTCGAACGGTACGAAGATTACTTTGTAGCCACTGTAGGGCTGCCGGTTCCACGAGCCGTGCTGCCCTATCAAGGCGCCTTGGCCAAAGCTCGGCGGCAACACACCCTGGTCGACAAAGGCCAGCCCGAGGGACGCGGTATGGGGCCCCACTGCGTAGTCGGGCGCTATTGCCTTGCTGACCTTGGCAGGGTCTTGCGGCTGCACCCGGTTGTCCACATGTTGCCCGTAGTAACTGTATGGCCAACCGTAGAACCCGCCTTTTTTCACAGACGTGATGTAGTCCGGTACCAGGTCACTGCCGATTTCGTCACGCTCGTTGACCGCGGCCCACAGGGCGCCACTGCCTGGCTGCCACGCCAGCCCGTTAGGGTTGCGCAGGCCGCTGGCATAGATCCAATGCTTGCCGGTGGCCGGGTCTATCTCCCAGATCGCGGCCCGTTCAGCTTCCTTCTCCAGACCGTTTTCGCCCACGTTGCTGTTCGAGCCCACGGTCACGTACAGCCGTTTGCCGTCCGGGCTGGCGATCACGTTTTTTGTCCAGTGGTCATTCAAGGGGCCAGCAGGCAGTTCGGTCACCACCTCGCCTGCACCGGTAACCTGCTGCATACCGGGTTCGTAGTGAAAACGCAGCAGTTTGTCCGTATCAGCCACGTAAAAGTCGTTGCCGATCAACGCCATGCCGAAGGGTGAATTGAGCCCTTCTATAAAGGACGTGCGGGTTTCAGCTACACCGTCATGGTCGGCGTCGCGCAGCAGCGTGATGCGGTTGCGGCTGGGCACTGCTGCGCCTGCACGTTTCATGGCCAGCCCCATGGCCCAACCACGTATGCCGCGACTGTCCTCGGGCTTGGCGGGCGCATTGGTTTCCGCCACCAGGACATCGCCATTGGGCAGTACGTAGAGCCATCGGGGGTGGTCCAGCCCTGCAGCAAAGCGGGTCACGTGCAAGCCTGGTGCTGCCTGAGGCATCAGCCCCTGGGGCCAGCCGGTGGCCGGTGCGATGTTGACGGTAGGGAACAGGGTTTCAGCGGGAGGCGGGAGCTGCGGGGTAGGGCCCGTGCCGTCGGCTACCGCCAGGCGGGCTGTTTCGCCGCAGCCTGCCAGGCCGGCGCACAGCACGAGCAACAGTGGAACGGGCGGGCGATTCATGGCGGCGTCTCTCAGTGCGGCAGGTAGTGCTTCAGAGAATAGCCGGGTCTGCTGGGTTCAGTCGCTGTGACCAGGGGCTACACCGCTACCGCCTGCTGACCACTTCGCTAGGCAGCATGGGTGCCTGACAACCCGAGGCAGGAGTACCCATGAAGAACCTTCTGGAAAAAGTCGACCGTGGCCTGGATGCGATAAGTGCTGGTATGCCGCTGGCGCGATTGGTCGACAAGATCATCCGGGACTACCCCGACCCCTATGAGTTGGCCAGGGAGCAGGCCACGCAAATCCTGCTGCGCCGTACCGGCAAGGCTATTGACCCCCGGTTCGTTTGGTGGCACCAGTTTCAAGGCACGGCTACCAGCAGCCCGCGCACGTTCACCGGCTGGCAGCATTCGGGGCGCCCCAGCAAGTCGCTGCGGCTGCCGCAGCTGGTGATCGAGCGCTTTGACCCGGGTTTTCAGGAGGCCTCCGACGAACTGAACGTTTACGGCGGCTTCTATCGCCAGGGCCCCCATGCGGGGCGGTTTGACGAACACAATGAAGTGCCGATGCTGCCCAGCGACGTGCTGGCTGATTTGTGGACGCTGGATTTCGCCAGCCTCTACCGTCAGCGTGTCGATGAGTTCTGGGTTCGGCATGGCCGGCATTTTCGTGTGCTGGCCAAGATCAACCTGTTGGCCCAAGCCCGGCATGCGGCGCAGGCCGGCAAGATAAACAGCACGCAGTGGGCGCAGTTGCGCGCCTTGGTTACTGACCGCTTGAGTGCAAACGAGCTGCCTGTACTGGCCCGGCTGGAGCATGACAGTAGCCAGCGCCCATTGAAGGTTTACCGCTACGCATTCGATCATGACGACCGCGGCTGCCTTTATAGCCTGCATGAGCAGGACGGACGCGCGATGCTGTATCTGCCCTGGGCCGAGCAGGCCTTGTGGGCGTTCGAGTCCGAGCGCGCCATGGCCGGCTGGTTGCGCACGAGCCTGCAGGACCCGCAGTGGTTGGGTCAGTTCATGCGGGCTACGCATCTCTATGATGACGGCAGGGTGAAGCGTATCCATGGGCAGCTGCACAATTTGGCCCAGAGTGCCTCGGCAGAAGCTGCGCAGGTGCTGTTGCAACCCCTGAAACGCCCGGTGAAGAACGACTTCTTCGACTACATGGCCAACTTGTCCCGTGCCGAGATGCACAGCAATGCCAACCTGATGATCAGCAACCAGGACCTGCGCAAGGTGCTCTGGCGAGGATACTTGGGTGCATTCCTGAAGGTGTTTGGCGGCTTTGCGCCCCTCGGGCGGCCAGTGCTCTGGGTCATGCTCGGGGTCACCGTCAGCCGGGTGGCGCTGGAGGTGGATGCTGCACTGGATGCACGAGACGATGACGGGCGCAAGGCGGCGTTACGCGCAGCCATGATCGATACGCTAATGGCTGCGCTCAACCTGGTGGATGTGATGTTCCAGGCCAGTTTCGACTCGCTGGCCTATCAGGCACCCCAGCATGAAGCCACGATTTCACTGGAGCACTGGCAAGTGCAGACGTCAGCGACCACGGCCGCGGAGGGTTTGGAAACCAACAACCTGCTGGTGGGTGAAACCGGCCGTGAAGGTCGGCTGGCGGGCGTGCTGGTGCAGGAGGATGGCTCCTGCTGGATCAAGCTGAACGGTTTGTCGTACCGGGTCCGTTACAGCACCGACCTGTCATGCTGGCTGATCGTGCCGGCCGAAAACCCATACGCATTCGGGCCCCTGCGCCCGGTCCGCCTGAGTGCCAGCGGTGAATGGGAACTACTGGTGCCGCCCCGCCTGGCAGGCGGCAACCCCCCCGCTATAGAGAACGTCGCCACCGTAAACTCCCCTTTCTGGGACACCTACGCCGGCCTGGATTCTGCACAGAGCAAGGCCCTTAGCACTCAGGCGCTGAGGCGTCAGAAAGCCCTTCTGGAATCCTGGATGTTGCCTACGGTATCGGAGGGACGTGCGCCCGATGTGGATGCCAATGGGCTGGACTGCGTGATGGTCAGAAACGCCCCTGAATATTCGTACCGTCACGAGCGTGAGTATTTCAATTCGTTGATCGAGTACTACACCAGCGACGAGTCGCAAGTGAATGATGTGTTCCGCCATGGCCGCTATCGGTATGGGGACGAAGACAGCTATATCGCCAACCTGGCTGACTCGCTCGAGCGGCTGCCCAAGAGTAACGCGGTGACGCTGTACCGCGGTGGCAATGCAGCGCGCCACACCGGTGCGGCACCCTATCGCACAGGTCGGCTGAAGGTGGGGGACACGCTGGTAACTACGGACCTGACGTCCTTTACCGAAAACCCCTATAAGGCAGCGGAGTTCGCCTCACGTGTATTACCTGGGCAGGCGCGTGGTAACGCCAGGGAGTTCGATGACAGTTCCGTGATTTACCAGCTGCCTGCCGGGCGTTATGAGGATGGCACCCCGGTGAGCGCTTTTTCGCTGTACTGGGATGAAGCAGAAACGTTGTTTCTGCCTGGGCAGTATTTCCGGGTGGAGAATGTGGAGCAGGTATACGGGGCCGGTTACCACTTTATCCTGGTTACCCTGGGCCGTACGGTTAAGCCTGCTTCCGGCGTGGTTCACGACCTGCGCACGGGCCAGGTATTCGACCCCGGCGTATTCAGTAGGCGCCTGCGTACGCCGGCGTTGGCAAAGCGGTTTTTCCCTGCGTGACTGGCCAGCCCAGCGCGTGGTTCAACTTTGCCTGAGCAGCAGCGCAACGCCTGGGTAGTAGTTACCCAGTGCGTCGTGCAGCTTGCGGTAGGCGTAGGGGAAATACCAGGCAATGGCGCACGCAGTATGCTTCTGCAGGTCGTCCACCAGGTCCTGGAGTTCCTCGGGGCTGGCATGTTGCCCTGCCTTGCACGGGCTGATGAACAGGGCGCCGGCTTTCAGCTGGCTGGGGTAAGCCACCTGGTGAGCCAGGGCCGCAGTCTGTTGCAGGGCTGCCGCCATGTCCAGGCCGGCCATTTTCGGCCAGCGCTGGCTCACACTCAGGTAAAGCGCCTCGTCAAGGCTGCTGATCCATAGGTCGCAGCGTGCCTCACGGTCCTCGTCGTCCCGTTGTTTCTTGCCTGAAAACTGCTGCAACGCGGTCAGCTCTGCTTGCCAGGCCGCCGCTGCCAGCAGCCCTGCATTGGCCGTTGCGCCGTGCCAGTAAGGCGCCTCGGCGTCGCCGGCGCAGCGGTTGTAGCGGTCGATGCATTCCACCCAGCGTTCGAACACAGGCGCCAGAAATTCCAGGCGCGGGTTGTTGATCAGATGGCCTCGCATGCTGCGCACTCCTGTTGTGATTATGGGGGCGTACGACCTGCGTAATGGCTATGTGATATCACTTGCTTTCAGTGTGGCACAGTTTTGCCGAATGGCCATCGAGCCGGGTCGCTTTGTTATCCCGCCTAGGGGCTGCGTCGATTGACGCTCCCGACGCAACCCTCTAACCTTCGCGCGTGTTTCAGGTGCCCCGCCAAGGGGTGAAACAGGGAAGCCGGTGGGTGCCAGCATGGCGCGATTCCGGCGCTGCCCCCGCAACGGTAAGTGAGTGACGGCCGCGCAATACCACTGGGTGTCTGTACCCGGGAAGGTGCGCAGGCTTGGGCCGGTGCCCGCTCGCAAGCCCGGAGACCGGCCTGACACTGCCAACGGCATCACGGAGGGTGATGCGCGGTGCACCGTGGCGTTCAGCCATGGCTCCTGCGCGCGCTCCTTTTGCCTGCTTATTCCCTGTCGCCATGGCTTGCCGTGGTGCCAGCCAGCGGAGCCCCCCATGAGCGAAATCACCGAACGCGACGAACGTCACCTGGCGCGCATGCAGCGCAAGAAAGCGGTCATCGACGAACGCATCGCCAACTCCCCCAACGAATGCGGCTTGCTGCTGGTACTGACCGGCAATGGCAAGGGCAAGAGCAGCTCGGCGTTCGGCATGCTCGCGCGTGCACTGGGCCATGGCATGCAGTGCGGTGTCGTGCAATTCATCAAAGGCCGCAACAGCACCGGCGAAGAGCTGTTCTTCCGTCGCTTCCCCGAGCAGGTGCGTTACCACGTGATGGGCGAGGGTTTCACGTGGGAAACCCAGGATCGCCAGCGTGACATCGCGGCGGCCGAGGCGGCATGGGCCGTGTCGCGTCAACTGCTGCAGGACGAATCTGTGCAGTTCGTGGTACTCGACGAGTTGAATATCGCCCTGAAGCACGGCTACCTGGAGCTGGATCAGGTGCTGTCCGACATCCAGGCCCGCCCACCCATGCAGCACGTGATCGTCACTGGTCGCGGTGCCAAACCAGAGATGGTCGAGCTGGCGGACACGGTGACTGAAATGGGCATGCTCAAGCACGCATTCCAGGCCGGCATCCGTGCCCAGAAGGGCGTGGAACTGTGAGCGCACCCCGCCAATGCCCCGCGGTACTGATTGCAGCCCCGGCTTCAGGGCAGGGCAAGACCACGGTGACCGCGGCCCTGGCCCGGCTGCACCGCAACCTGGGCCGCAAGGTACGGGTGTTCAAATGCGGGCCCGACTTTCTCGACCCGATGATTCTCGAACGGGCCAGCGGTGCGCCGGTGTATCAGTTGGACCTGTGGATGATCGGTGCCGAGGAAAGCCGCCGGTTGCTGTGGGAGGCCGCAGGTGAGGCCGACCTGATCCTGATCGAAGGGGTGATGGGGCTGTTCGACGGCACCCCCTCGAGCGCGGACCTGGCACGCCATTTCGGCGTGCCGGTGCTGGCGGTCATCGATGGTACGGCCATGGCCCAAACCTTCGGTGCATTGGCCCTGGGGCTGGCCCGCTATCAGCCCGACCTGCCGTTTGCCGGGGTGCTGGCCAACCGGGTGGGCAGCCTGCGCCACGCCCAGTTGCTTGAGGGTAGCCTGACCGAGGGGCTGCGCTGGTACGGCGGGTTGTCCCGTGAGCGGGGCATCGAGTTGCCCAGCCGCCACCTCGGCCTGGTCCAGGCCAGTGAACTGAACGACCTGGATACCCGGCTGGACGCCGCCGCGCAGGCGCTGGGTGACAGCTGCGATGCCACCCTGCCGCCGGCTGTCACCTTCGCCCAGGCACAGCCGTTGCAACCCTCTGCCTTGCTGGAAGGTGTGCGGGTAGGCGTGGCGCACGACGAGGCCTTTGCCTTCACCTACGGCGCCAACCTTGAATTGCTGCGGCGCATGGGCGCGCAGCTGGTGTTCTTCTCGCCGCTGCATGACCAGGTGCTGCCGAGGGTCGACAGCCTGTACCTGCCTGGCGGCTACCCCGAATTGCATCACCATGCCCTGGCGGATAACGCCCCGATGTGTCAGGCCATTCGCGCGCACCACGCCCAGGGCAAGCCCCTGTTGGCAGAGTGTGGCGGCATGCTGTATTTGCTGGAAGCGCTCACCGATGTGGCTGGCGAGCGTGCCGAGCTGCTGGGCCTGCTACCTGGCGAGGCGACCATGCAAAAACGCTTGGCGGCCTTGGCCTTGCAGGCTGTGGAACTGCCGGAGGGCACCCTGCGTGGCCATACCTATCACCATTCCCTGACCAGCACCACGCTGGAGCCCGTTGCACGTGGCCTGAGCCCCAATGGCGGGCGGGGCAACGAGGCGGTGTATCGCCTGGGGCGGTTGACGGCTTCCTATGTGCATTTTTATTTCCCCTCGAACCCTGAGGCGGCGGCGGCGCTGTTGCGACCATGACTGATCACGTTTTCAGTGAGCCCGAACGCGCTGCGGTATACCGAGCAATCGGCGAGCGCCGCGACATGCGCCATTTTGCCGGTGGCGAAGTGGCGCCAGAATTACTGGCGCGGCTGCTGGCGGCGGCCCATCAGGCACCCAGTGTCGGCCTCATGCAGCCCTGGCGCTTCATTCGCATTACCCAGCGTGCGTTACGCGAGCGCATCCAGGCGCTGGTCGAGCAGGAGCGTGTGCTGACTGCTCAGGCGTTGGGCGAGCGCTCCGACGACTTCATGAAACTCAAGGTCGAAGGCATAAACGATTGTGCAGAGCTGCTGGTGGCCGCCCTGATGGACAACCGCGAACCGCACCTGTTCGGCCGCCGCACGCTGCCTGAGATGGACCTTGCCTCGCTGGCCTGCGCCATCCAGAACCTGTGGCTGGCCGCACGTGCCGAGGGGCTGGGTATGGGTTGGGTGTCGTTGTTCGATCCGCAGGCCCTGGCCGCACTGTTGGGCATGCCCGCCGGGGCCAAACCTGTGGCGGTGCTCTGCCTGGGCCCTGTTACCGCGTTCTACCCGGCGCCCATGCTGGTGGTGGAGGGCTGGGCCCAGGCGCAGCCGCTGAGTGAGATGCTGTACGAAAACCGTTGGGGGGCACGCCCATGAGCGTAGCCTTGCTGACCGTCGCCGGCGTTGCTTTGGATGCCCTGTTCGGTGAACCCCAGCGGCGTCACCCGTTGGTTGCGTTTGGCAACATGGCGGCCAACCTTGAGCGCCGTTTGAACGCGGGCGGCCGTGGCTGGCGCAGCCATGGCGTGAGTGCCTGGTTCCTGGCCGTGGTGCCCTTGACCTTGGTTGCACTGATACTGTCCTGGCTGCCGGGCATTGGCTGGCTGGTGGACGCGCTCGCGTTGTACTGCGCGTTGGGCCTGCGCAGTTTGGGCGAACATGTACTGCCTGTTGCTGCCGCCTTGCGCCAGGGCGACCTGGAAGAGGCGCGGCGCCGTGTGGGTTACCTGGTCAGCCGCGAAACCCGTGAGCTGGATGAACCTGCGGTCGCACGGGCAGCTACCGAGTCGGTGCTGGAAAACGGCAGCGATGCCGTGTTCGCCGCGTTGTTCTGGTTCGTGGTAGCGGGTGCGCCGGGGGTGGTGCTGTACCGTCTGAGCAATACCCTTGATGCCATGTGGGGCTACCGCAACGAGCGCTTCGAGCGCTTTGGCTGGTGCGCCGCGCGTATCGACGACCTGCTCAACTACGTGCCGGCCCGGCTGGTGGCATTGACCTATGCGGTGCTTGGCAAAACCCGCCTGGCACTGGCCTGTTGGCGCCGGCAGGGCCCCTTGTGGGACAGCCCCAACGCTGGGCCGGTGATGGCCGCTGGCGCGGGTGCGCTGGGGGTGGAACTTGGCGGGCCTGCGGTGTACCACGGCCAGTTGCACGAGCGCCCGCGCCTGGGCGAAGGGCCGGCAGCCAGCGAGGACGCCATCGAGCGTGGCTGGCAGTTGGTGCAGCGCGGGGTCTGGTTATGGCTGTTGGTGATCTGCCTGGGGGCGTACCTGAATGCTTGAACACGGTGGCCGCCTGCTGCGCGCAGTGCGCCAGTACGGCATTGCACGCGAGCACTGGCTGGACCTGTCCAGTGGCATCGCGCCTTGGCCCTTTCCCATCCCGTCTATTCCTGTGCAAGCCTGGGCCCGCCTGCCTGAAACCCATGACGGCCTGGAGCAGGCCGCCTGCCGTTACTATGGCGCCGCTCAGTTGCTGCCGGTTGCCGGGTCCCAGGCTGCCATTCAGGCGCTGCCGCTGCTGCGCCCGCCCGGCAACGTCGGTGTGCTCAGCCCCTGTTATGCCGAACACGCCCATGCCTGGCAGCGTGCCGGGCATCAGTTGACGGCGCTGGACGAAACCCAGGTCGAGGCATCACTCGATCACCTGGATGTGCTGGTGCTGGTGAACCCGAACAACCCGACCGGCCGCAGCCTGCCACGTGAAACGGTGCTGGCCTGGCACCAGCGCCTGGCAGCGCGTGGGGGCTGGTTGCTGGTGGACGAAGCCTTCATGGACAACACCCCCGCGTGCAGCGTGGTGGATTGTGCTGAGCGCCCTGGGCTGATCGTCTTGCGCTCGTTCGGCAAATTCTTTGGGCTGGCGGGGGTTCGCCTGGGCTTCGTGGCGGCTGAGGGCAACCTGCTGTCGCGCCTGGCCGACCTGCTCGGGCCCTGGACCATCAACGGCCCGACCCGGGTATTGGCCCAGGCCAGCCTGGCCGATCAGGCCACCCAGCATCTGCAACGCGAGCGCTGCGCGGCTTACAGCCTGCGCCTTGCACAATTATTGGCGCGTGGCGGGCTTGCCGTCAGCGGCGGCTGCGACCTGTTTCAGTATGTGCGTTGCCAGCATGCTGCACACCTGCACGACCATCTTGCCCGCAGCGGCATTCTGGTTCGCCTGTTTGAACAGCCCTCGGCGCTGCGCTTTGGCCTGCCTGCCTGCGAGGCGGACGAACTGCGCCTGGCCCAGGCCCTGGCTACCTACAAGAAGGACACCCCATGACCACCCTCATGGTGCAAGGCACCACGTCCGACGCCGGTAAAAGCACCCTGGTGACTGCCCTGTGCCGCTGGCTGTTGCGCCAGGGTATCGGGGTGGTGCCGTTCAAACCGCAGAACATGGCGCTGAACAGTGCCGTGACCGCCGATGGTGGCGAAATTGGCCGCGCCCAGGCCGTGCAGGCCCAGGCCTGCCGCCTTGAGCCCCACACCGACATGAACCCGGTGCTGCTCAAACCCAACAGCGACACTGGCGCCCAGGTGATCATCCATGGCCGCGCCGTCACCAGCATGAATGCGGTCGCGTACCACGACTACAAGGCCATCGCCATGCAAGCGGTGCTGGCCTCCCACCGGCGCCTTAGCGAGGCCTGGCCAGTGGTGATGGTGGAAGGGGCAGGGTCCCCGGCGGAAATCAACTTGCGTGCCGGCGATATCGCCAACATGGGCTTTGCCGAGGCAGTGGATTGCCCCGTCATTCTGGTGGCCGACATCAACCGCGGAGGGGTCTTCGCCCACCTTGTCGGCACGCTGGAGCTGCTGTCGCCCAGCGAGCAGGCGCGGGTCAAAGGGTTTGTCATCAACCGCTTCAGGGGCGATATCGCCCTGCTGCAACCAGGGCTCGACTGGCTGGAGCAACGGACGGGCAAGCCGGTGCTGGGCGTGCTGCCCTACGTCACCGACCTGCACTTGGAGGCCGAGGATGGTATTGATGCACGCCAGGGCAAAAAGGATGCACAGGTACTGAAGGTGATCGTGCCGGTGCTGCCGCGTATCAGCAACCACACCGACTTCGACCCGCTGCGCCTGCATCCGCAGGTGGACCTGCAGTTTGTGGGCCCGGGCCAGCCTATCCCACCTGCCGACCTGATTATCCTGCCGGGCTCCAAGAGTGTACGCAGTGACCTGGCCCAGCTGCGCGAACGCGGCTGGGACAAGGCCATCGAGCGGCATCTGCGCTACGGTGGCAAGTTGATCGGCATTTGTGGCGGGCTGCAGATGCTCGGCCGTGACGTCCACGACCCCGCCGGCCTGGAAGGCGCCGCCGGTTCCAGCGCGGGCCTGGGGCTGTTCGACTACGCCACGGTACTGGAGGCCGAGAAGCAACTGCGCAACGTGGCGGGCACCCTGGCGCTTGAAACCGCGCCGGTCACCGGTTACGAGATCCACGCCGGGGTCACGACCGGCCCGGCACTGGGCCACCCTGCGGTGCAGCTGGCCGATGGCCGCAGCGACGGCGCCATCAGTGCCGACGGGCAGGTGCTCGCCACCTACCTGCACGGCTTGTTCGAGGGCAGCGCCTCCTGCGCGGCGTTGCTGCGCTGGGCAGGCCTGGATGAAGTGCAGGTAATCGATTACCAGGCGTTGCGCGAACGCGACATCGAGCGCCTGGCCGACCTGGTTGAGCGGCACCTGGACACCCGCCGCCTGCTGCAACTGTGTGGGGTAGCCTGAAATGCACAACCTGATCCTGGGCGGTGCCCGCTCCGGCAAAAGCCGCCTCGCCGAACAACTGGCTGCCGACAGCGGCCTGCCGGTGACCTACATCGCCACCAGCCAACCCTTGGACGGCGAGATGAACGAACGTGTGCAACTCCACCGTCAGCGGCGCCCCGCCGAGTGGGGGTTGATCGAGGAACCCCTGGCCCTGGCTAGCGTGCTACGGGGCGAAGCGGCAGAGGGGCGCTGCCTGCTGGTGGACTGCCTGACCTTGTGGCTGACCAACCTGCTGATGCTCGAAGACGATCAGCGCCTGGCCCAGGAGCGCGATGCGTTGCTGGAGTGCCTGCCCACCCTGCCTGGCACCCTGGTGCTGGTCAGTAACGAAACCGGCCTCGGCGTCGTGCCCATGGGCGAGCTGACCCGACGCTACGTCGACCTGGCCGGCTGGCTGCACCAGGCAGTGGCCGAGCGCTGTCAGCGCGTGGTGCTGACCGTGGCCGGCTTGCCCCTGATGCTGAAAGGACCTGCACTATGAACACGACCTGGTGGCAGAACCCCTGCCAAGCCGTCGATGAAAACGCCACGGGCCAGGCCCGTGCCCGTCAGCAACAGTTGACCAAGCCAGCGGGGTCCCTCGGCCAGCTGGAGAGCCTGGCGGTTCAGCTGGCCGGCCTGCAAGGGCGCGAGCGCCCGACCGTGGATAACGTTTTCATCACCCTGTTTGCTGGCGACCATGGGGTCGTCGAGGAAGGCATCTCCGCCTACCCACAAGCCGTCACCGGCCAGATGCTGCGCAATTTTGTCGGAGGTGGCGCGGCAATCAGTGTACTGGCCCGCCAACTGCAGGCCAGCCTGGAGGTGATCGACCTGGGCACGGTCGACCCGCATCTGGAACTGCCAGGGGTGAGCCATTTGCGCCTCGGCGCCGGTACCGCCAACTTCGCCCGCCAGCCTGCCATGACGGCGGGCCAGTTGCAGGCGGCCTTGCAGGCTGGCCGCGACAGCGCACAGCGTGCCGCCCAGGCCGATGGGCATTTGTTCATCGGTGGCGAGATGGGCATTGGCAACACCACGGCTGCAGCGGCCTTGGCCAGCGTGTTGCTGGGCTGCCCGGCAGCTGCCCTGAGCGGCCCCGGTACGGGTCTAGACAATGCCGGCGTGCGGCACAAGGCCGAGGTTATCGAGCGGGCGCTGAGCTTGCATGCGCTGCAGGCTACAGACCCGTTGCAGGCGCTGGCCTGTGTCGGCGGCTTCGAGATCGCCGCCCTGGCCGGTGCTTATCTGGGCTGCGCGCAAGCCGGGGTGGCGGTACTGGTGGACGGCTTCATCTGTAGCGTCGCTGCGCTGGTGGCGGTGCGGCTCAACCCACAGTGCCGCCCATGGTTGCTGTTTGCGCACCAGGGCGCCGAGCCCGGGCATCAGGCTGTGCTGGCTGCGCTGCAAGCCGAGCCATTGCTGGCGTTGGGCTTGCGGCTGGGCGAGGGCAGTGGTGCTGCCCTGGCCCAGCCGCTGCTGCGCCTGGCGTGTGCCCTGCACGGGCAGATGGCGACCTTTGCCGAGGCGGCCGTGGCGGACCGCCCGGCATGATCCTCGACCTGCTGCGCCACGGTGAAACCGAACAGGGCGGCCTGCGAGGCAGCATTGATGATGCCCTGACCAACAAGGGTTGGGCACAGATGCGCGAGGCCGTGGCAAAGGCCGGCCATTGGCAGGTGCTGGTGAGTTCGCCGTTGCAGCGTTGTGGCCGCTTCGCCGATGAGCTGGGGGCGCAATTGGGCTTGCCCGTGCAGCGCGAGCCTGCCCTGCAGGAGCTGCACTTCGGTGACTGGGAGGGCCGCACCGCTGCACAGATCATGGAACAGCAGGCCGACGAACTGGGGCGCTTCTGGGCAGACCCCTACGGCTACACACCGCCCAACGGCGAACCGGTTGAAGCCTTTGCCGGGCGCGTGCTGACGGCGGTAGGGCGCCTGGCGTGCCAGCACGCCGGCAAACGCGTGCTGCTGGTGACCCATGGTGGGGTGATACGCCTGTTGCTGTCCCGTGCCCGCGGCCTGCCAAGGGCACAACTGCTGCAGGTGGAAGTGGGCCACGGCGCACTCGTGCAGCTGCGGGTGACCGCGCAAGGGCAACTGATAGAGGGCTGCTGACATGCTACCGTTCTGGATCGCGTTGCAGTTTCTGAGCAGTTTGCCCGTCACCTTGCCGGGCATGCCAGCCCCTCGCGAGGTAGGCCGTTCGCTGCTGTTTTACCCGCTGGTTGGCCTGTTGTTCGGCCTGGTGCTCTGGTTGGCCAGCCACTTGCTGCAAGCGGTGCCGGCACCGCTGCATGCGGCGTTGCTGTTGAGCCTGTGGGTGGTGCTGAGCGGCGCCTTGCACCTGGATGGCCTGGCGGACAGTGCCGATGCCTGGCTGGGCGGGTTTGGCGACCGCGAACGCACCTTGCAGATCATGAAGGACCCCCGCAGCGGGCCGGTGGCGATCGTCACCCTGGTGCTGGTGTTGCTGCTTAAATTCTGTGCCCTGTGGGTGCTGGTGGAGCAAGGCGCTGGTGCAGTGTTGCTGCTCGCACCCGTGATCGGCCGGGCCGCGATGCTTGGCCTGTTTCTTTCTACCCCCTACGTCCGCCCTGGCGGCCTGGGCCAAGCCCTTGCCCAGCACCTGCCTCGGCGGGCTGCCATGGGGGGCGTGCTGGTGTGTACTGCTGTCGGCCTGCTGATGGCGGGTTGGGTCGTGGTGCTGGCACTGGGTGTGGCTGTCGCATTGCGGCGTCTGATGTGCCGGCGACTGGGCGGCACTACGGGTGATACAGCCGGTGCCATGCTGGAGCTGCTTGAGTTGGCCGTAGTGCTTGGCCTGGCTTTGAGTCTTTAGGTTGCCTGCATGAATATCAGAGCCTTCCTACAGAAAATCTTGCGTTTATATTCCGTAAAAATCATTGAATCGTTTTGAAAAGACGCTAACCCCGTATTCAAGTAGGCTCGCTGCTTCCTGAAAGCTGGAGAAGCCTGCCATGCGCCATTGGTTATTCACCGTTCTGCTGATGCTCTGTGTACCCGTTGCTACGGCAGCAGACCTGATCACGTTCTGGGACACGCCCCGCCACGGCGGCAATAGCTTCAACCGGCTGCCACCGGATCAGGCGTATTTCGACGCATTGCGCGGGTATGGCGCAACCTGGGTGCGGTTGTCCTACGACAAGTGGCAGCCTGCGCAGCGGGATTTCCTGCTGGGTAACGCCGATCACTATCAAGGCCTGCCATCGGCCGACCTGGCCACATTGCGTACTGCTCTGGACCGCGCCCACCAGGCGGGGTTGAAGGTAGTGATCGCGCCCCTGTCACTGCCGGGCATGCGTTGGTCGCAAAACAACAAGGGCCAGTTCGACGACCGCCTGTGGCAGGACAAAGCCTACTGGTTGCAGGCCGCGGGCTTCTGGAAAGACCTGGCGCGGGAGCTGAAAGGCCACCCGGCTGTTGCTGCGTACAACCTGGTGAACGAACCTGCGCCCGAGAAAATGAGCGACCTGGCCGAACACGCCGACGCCGAGAGCATGCGCCGGTGGTATGCCCGAGAGCAGGGTGGCGCGCGCGACTTGCCCGGGCTGTATCGGCAACTGATAACCGCTATCCGTCAGGAAGACCCAGCCACGCCGATCATGGTCGATGCGGGGTGGTTTGCCGCTGCCGATGCATTCGGCTACTGGCCGGCACCTTTGCCAGACCCACGTGTGCTCTACAGCATCCACATGTACGAGCCGTATTTTGTCACCAGTGCTCCCAATATGACCCGCAAGCAACCGTTGGCCTACCCTGGTGCGGCTCCCTTTGCCGGGCACACCCAGCAATGGGATAGCGAACGGGTGAAGCGCTACCTGCAGCAGCCCATTGCCTGGGCACAGGCCATGAAGTTGCCGCGTTCACGCCTGGTGGTAGGCGAGTTTGGCTGCATGCGCCGGCTGGCGGGCTGCCCGCAGTACCTTGAGGACGTTCTTGGGGTACTCGACGGTGCCCGGCTGCATTGGGCGTTCTACAGTTTCCGCGAAGACAGCTGGGATGGCATGGACTATGAACTGGGCGCTGCGAAAGTGCCGTGGCGGTACTGGCAGGCGATCGAGCAGGGCGCTCCCGACCCACTCCCTCGCACGGCCACCCCGCAGTTCGAACCTATCGCCAGGCGCCTGCGCCAGGCCGAGGGCGCGCCGTAACCCGATGCACCCGTACGCGCCACTTGATACCAGCCGGCCCACGCGTTCATGCTGCATGCCAGTGAGCGGGAATCTACCCGCAAGCACCTTGCGATGGGCTGGAGATAACAATAATGAGTTCGGTGTGGCGCACCAGCGGGTGGGTATTGTTGGGGGCGGCGTTGATTCTTGCGCTGTCTTTGGGCGTGCGGCATGGCTTTGGCCTGTTCCTGGCGCCGATGAGTGCGGATTTTGGCTGGGGCCGAGGGGTGTTTGCATTCGCCATTGCGTTGCAGAACCTGATCTGGGGGCTCGCCCAGCCGTTCGCGGGTGCTTTGGCTGACCGCCTCGGTGCGGGTCGGGTGGTGATGATCGGTGGGGTGCTGTACGCCACCGGGCTGGGGCTGATGGGCATGGCCGACTCTGCCTGGTCGCTCTCGCTCAGTGCCGGGCTGCTGATTGGCATCGGCCTGTCCGGTACATCGTTCTCAGTGATATTGGGTGTGGTTGGGCGCGCCGTGCCGGCGGACAAGCGCAGTATGGCCATGGGCATCGCCAGCGCTGCCGGCTCGTTCGGCCAGTTCGCCATGTTGCCGGGCACGTTGGGCCTGATCCAGTGGCTGGGCTGGTCCGCCGCGTTGCTGGTGTTGGGGCTGCTGGTGGCGTTTATCGTGCCGTTGGTGGGCCTGCTGCGCGATCGCCCGCTGCCCGCGCTGGGCAGTGAGCAGACCCTGGGCGAAGCCTTGCGCGAGGCGTGCGGGCATTCGGGCTTCTGGTTGCTGGCGCTGGGGTTCTTCGTGTGCGGGTTCCAGGTGGTGTTCATTGGTGTACACCTGCCGGCCTACCTGGTGGACCAGCACCTGCCGGCAACCACCGGCACCACCGTGCTGGCGCTGGTGGGCCTGTTCAATATCGCCGGTACGTTCACTGCCGGCTGGCTCGGCGGGCGCATGTCCAAGCCGCGTTTGCTCACTGGGCTGTATCTGCTGCGGGCGGTGGTTATCGTGCTGTTTCTGTGGGCGCCGGTGAGTGCGTTCAGTGCCTATCTGTTTGGTATCGCCATGGGGCTGTTGTGGTTGTCCACGGTGCCGCTGACCAATGGCACGGTGGCCACGTTGTTCGGGGTGCGCAACCTGTCGATGTTGGGCGGCATTGTGTTCCTGTTCCATCAGTTGGGGGCGTTTCTGGGCGGCTGGTTGGGGGGTGTTGTCTATGATCGAACGGGCAGCTACGACCTGGTCTGGCAGATCGCAATCCTGCTGAGCTTGATGGCGGCGGCTCTCAACTGGCCCGTGCGTGAACGGCCCGTGGCGCGTTTGCAGGCGGCAGCATGAACCGGTCTGTGGCGCGGGTGGGGCTCGTGATTGTGGCGCTGGTGGCGCTGGCCCTGGTGTGGTGGGGGTGGCACCAGGGTGGCATGGCGTTGATGCAATTGGGCATGGGCGTTTGTTAAGCGCTACGCTGCAAGTTCGGGCATTGGCCAACAGGAGTCAGTTGACGTGAAGACACAGTGGTTGACAGTACCGTTGCTGGCGTTGTGCGCCGCGCTACCGGTGTGGGCGGCCGAGTGCCCGGCGGTATTGCAGGGGGCGCTGCCAGAGCTGCGGGGCAAGGGGCAGGTGGATTTGTGCGAGCGCTATGGCGGTAAGCCGCTGGTGGTGATCAACACGGCCAGCTATTGCGGTTTTGCGCCACAGTTCGAGGGGCTTGAGGCCACGTACAAGGAGTATCACGGTCGGGGGCTCGAGATGTTGGGGGTGCCCTCCAATGACTTCAAGCAGGAGGATGCCGACAGCGAGAAGACGGCGAAGGTCTGTTATGCCAATTATGGGGTGACCTTTACCATGACCAAGGAGCAGGCGGTACGGGGTAAGGATGCGATCCCTCTGTTTGTGGAGCTGGCGAGGCAGAGCAGTGCGCCGAAGTGGAATTTTTATAAGTATGTGATTGATCGGCAAGGGAAGGTGATTGCGAGTTTTTCCAGTTTGACGAAGCCGGATGATCCGGCGTTTCGGGGGGCGATTGAGAGGGCTCTGGGGCGGTAGGGTTGAGTGGTTGTGCTTGGGGGCCTATATTGGGTTTGAAGTTTGAAGTTTGAAGTTTGAAGTTTGAAGTTTGAAGTTTGAAGTTATTTGCTGTGTGGGTTTTTATGGCGGGCATAGTCCATATGCGATGGTGACGCTTATTCACCTTTTCGCCCTTACGGC